>NZ_JAQIIX010000001.1:900000-1177799 GCF_036946495.1 Mycolicibacterium neoaurum | reverse complement strand
AACCCAACATCGTCGAGATCCTCAAATCCTCGAAATTCCCGGACACCTCACCATGGAAGAACCCCAACGGCATACTCGCCGCCGGCTGGGGCACGGTGCTATCCGCCATCAGCGGAGCAGCCACCAATGCCGTCAACGCGATCACCCAAATCGCCAACTTCATCGTCCACGTCGGAGCCACCACCATCGAGGGCGTCGGCGACTTCCTCAACCACGCCGCCGCCCAAGCCCAAACCGCCATCACCAACGCCGCCCTCACCCTGGCCAACCTCCAAGCCACATGGAACGCCGCCATCCGCGGATGGTCCGGCGTCCCAGACGCGGTCGGCTCGGCCGACGACATGGAAGTCATCTTCGGGGCCACCCGCCAACTGCAGTTCGGACAAATCACCCTGGCCGACCTGCAAAACGCACCGGACAACGCACCGTTCTGGGAGTCCCCCAACCCTTTCGAAGACGTGTCGTTCATCCGTCGAGACCTCAAACCGGTGGTGACCTACACCGCGAGCACAGCCTCGATGTCCGCGTCCGGCACAACGCTGGGCACCCACCACCGAAAGCGGAATCAACGCCGTCTGGCGGCCGGCACTGAACAACCACGGGCACCTGATCACCCTCACTCCTGTCCTCAACAAGCCGGTCTTCACCATCCCCGCCGGCACCCTGGCCCTGTCGGTCATCCGCGTGAAAAAAGACCGCATCGCCAACATGGTCCGCTTCATGGCCGGCGGCGACACACCCACCGGACCCGTCCTGGTCGGCCTCTACCTGATCGATCCGCTCACCGGAAACCAAACGCTGGTCTACGACTTCGGCGACGTCTCCGCCGAAGTGGACACCGGGCCACTGGTCTACGAATGCGCGCTGGAGATGGCCGAAGACATGCTCGTCGAGGCCGGCGCCCTCTACGCGGTCGGCATCCTGCCACTGGGGGGATCGTTCACCGTCGCAGCTATCCTGCGACAACGGTCAGTGCCCGACCCGATCATCTACCCCCAAGGCGCCACCGAGCTGCTCGCCGGACAAACCGAACTCCCCGCCACGATCGCCGAGACAAGTCTCAATCACGATGCCACCCATTGCATCTGGGTCTCGGTCGGCCAAACCGTTCCCACCACCATCACACCCGTCACGCTCATCGCCGACTTCGACGCCTACTCCAACAACGGCAACTGGGTCTCCCCGGCTTTCAAAAACTTCGGCACCGGTGTGTGGGAGATCGTCGACGGCGCACTGACCGCCGGCGGGCCACCAGCGCTGTTCGCCACCGAGTACAAAAAGGCGTTCGTCCCACTCACCCGATGCGCCACCGACAACATGTTCGCCGAGGTCGTCATCGGATCCGGCTGGAGCGCGGAGTGGAACGGCGCCGTCGTGCGCGCCGGCGTCCGGTGCAACGCCGAAGGCACCGCCGCGGTCGTGATGGCCATCCACCAACAGGGCACTGGCCCCGCCACCGTCACCATCGAATCGGCCACCAACATCACCGAGGCTGGCACTCCCCGCGCCACCAGCACCGCCACATTCCAGGCGCTACCCAGCGACCGCTTCCGGATCGAAGCAGTGCACGACCCCGAACTCGACTACACGACCTACACGTGCCTGCGCAACGGCGAACCCATCGCCGGTGCGCAGTGGCCCGACATCGACAACCTCTCGCCGCGAGGCGTCGCCTGGCGGCGGGCCATGGCGGAGCGAACGCGGCGACCTGGAACTTCGCGCTCCAGCGGGCCGCCGCGATCGACCTCTTCCGTGCCGGCGACCTGTCCACCTGAGACGACCACCCCACCACTACGACACTTGGGAGGACCTGCCCGATATGTACCCCGTGAAATCCCTGAAATGGGATCCGGTCAGCGGAGCGTTCGCCATCCGGACCCAGCTCCCCGACACCCCGCAGTTCGCCAACATGGCGTGGTTGATCGGGACATCAAATGTGGGCGCTCGCAGCGCCTCTGAAGCCGAAGTCTCCGACTGGATCGACATACCCATCGACGTGCTGACCGCGCTGGCCGAGTCCGCGCAAGACGAAGGGGGGCAGTAGTGGCCACGATTACCGACCGGGCCGAAAAGGACCCCGACGATGTGTGCCCGTTCACCGTCGACTGGTCGGACTGGCTCGCCGTAACCGAGGACCTCATCCTCGACTGCGACGTGTTCGCTGACGGCCTCGACATACACGACTGCTGGTTCACCGGCCAAGACACCACCGCCAAGCTCGGCGGCGGATCCGACAACGCCGAGTACGAAGTGACATTCCGGATCTACACCGAAGCCGAGGACGTCTACGACTACTCGATCATCGTTCGCTGCGAAAGCCATTAAGGGAGGCCAATACTCATGGGATCAAACGGATTCACCCTGTACGGCGAGACGAAGATGCTGACTCATCTTCTCAAGTCCGGTGCGGTGTACGGGAAACTGCACACCGCCGACGCCGGAGACGGCACGATGAATGCCTCGGTGCACACCGCACGCCAGCCCGTCACCTTCGGAGACCCGGACTCCAACGGCGTGTTTGAACTCGCCGCACCGGTCACCTGGGGCGTGCTCAGTGCAACGGAGCAGCTGTGGGGCGTCAGCCTGTGGGACGCCAGCACCGCGGGCCACTGCGTGATCATCCACGAGTTCGCCAAGCCGAAAAACGTCTTCAACGGCGACAACCTCAAACTGTCCACGCTGAAAGTCGCCCTGCCGGTGGTCGGTCTGTAATGGCGGTCTTCTTCGACGCGATCGGGCAAGGCGGAAACGACGGGCACCCGTTCTACGACTCGCAGCGCACCGAGCACAAGCACGTCGCCAACGGCGGCGACATCGCCGTCCTGGCCGGAATCTCCTACTCCGTAACCGATCTCGCACTCGGACCATGGATCATCTGGGACAGCACCCTGGGCGACCTCACCCGCAAAGTCAGCTACGGCGGGGTCGATATGCAGCCCATCGGCGTGATCCAGTGGGGCGGGACCGCCCCCGGTGCCGTCGACGCCTGGACCGAGGTCTTCGCGCTCGCCGGCGTGCCCGCCGGCGAAGCGCAAGTCGTTGCCGCGGTATGGGGCGGAATGAACTCCCAACGCGCTCTGCGCTGCCAAACCGTCTCCTACACCGGTGTCCACTCCATCGGCACACCGATCATCGCCTCCGGCGTCGGCAACAGCGCCGTGACCGCCACCGCCACCGCCACGGCCGCCGGCCGCATCGTCGGGGTATTCGGCACCCGCAGCGGCATGTCCGGATACAACGGCTCGCAACGATTCCTGAGCAACGACGGCGTCGGCCTGCTCATGGGCGACGCCCCCGGCACCGGCTCCCCGCAAGGTCAGACCGTGACCCGGCAGAACGACGGCCCCTGGGCTGGACTGGTCGTCCCGTTGCAGGCCGCCGACACCGTGGCCACCTGCGAACCGCTGATCGTCGAACCGACCATCAGCTCCCGAGTGCACCGCGCACCGCGCACCGGCGGTCTGCGGCGAAAAGTCTTCAAAGTCCCAGCGGATTTCCAGTAGGAAAGGCGGGAAACAGCCGTGGCGCTTCCCAATTTCACGATCGACACCACCACCAAGCTCTACGCCATCCTCGGCAGCGCCAGCGCGGGTGTCCTCGCCCCGGCCGTCCTGGCCAAGACCAGGGTCGTGTTCAGCAGCAACATCCCCGTCGACGGACTATTCACCTTCGAGGGCAACATGTACCGCGCCGCGACGAAGGTTTACGCCGACGTCGGCGAAGACGGCTCCATTCTGCAAGACGGTTTCGCCGTCCGGTTGCTGGCCAACGACGACGCCCCTGAGCATCAGCAACATCCAATGGACTGTGACGATCCTCGCGCCCACCCCGGCCGGCGCGCAAGAGATCCTGCCGTGGACCTTCGACGCCCCCGGCAACGGCGCGGTCGTCGACCTGTCCGAGACCGTCGCGGTGACCGCCGTCGAGGCCGTGGGGGTGATGCGCGGCCCAAAAGGTGATCCCGTCGACGACTTCACAGTCATCGACGGGTGGCTGCAGTTCTACGTCAAAGGCACACCGGTAGGCGCCCCGAAGAAACTCGAATTCGGATCCGCCGAATGGTCCACCATCCTCGGCAAGCCCGATGTGATCGCCACCGGTGACACCGAAGCCGAGGCCCGGGCCGCCATCGACGCCGTCAGTGGCCAAGAGATGGCCGATGCACTGGCCACCACTGCCGCTGCTTTGCAGCCGCGGGACGCCGATCTCACCGCGCTCGCGGCGCTGCCCACGGTGGCCAACCGGCTGCCGTATGCCACCGGCCCGTCGGCGTGGTCGCTGACCGAGTTCAGCCCGTTCGGGCGCTCCGTCGCCGCCCTGGCCGACGCTCCCGCGATGCGCGTGCTCGCGGGTCTGCGCATCGGAACTGACGTCCAGGCGTACAACGCGCAGCTCGCCGAGATCGCCGCACTCAGCATCCCGGCCGGATCGATGTTCTTCCGGCACGGAAATGGGACGCTGCAGTCCGTCGGCACCGCCGCGTTCGGCCGTTCACTGCTCGGGGGTACCGACGCTGCGGCCACCAGGACGCTGATCGGTGCGCTCGCGGCGTCCCTGGTGGGTGCGGCCAACGGTGTCGCACCGCTCGACGCTAACTCGTTGATCCCGGCGACTTACCTGCCGTCTTACGTCGACGACGTCCTCGAGTTCGCCACCCTGTCTGCGTTTCCCGCGGTCGGTGAAACCGGCAAGATCTACACCGCCCTCAACGCCGGCACCGCGGCCGACCCGTCGAAGATCTACCGGTGGTCCGGCTCGACCTACTGGGAGATCAGCCCGTCACCCGGATCTACCGACGCGGTCCCCGAGGGCGCGGCCAACCTGTACTTCACCAACGCCCGCGCCGATGCCCGCATCGCAGCCGCGGCCGCCACCGGCACCGGCAACATCGTGCGCGCCAACGCCCCCACGTTCACCGGCACCGTCTCGGGCATCACGAAGGCCATGGTGGGACTCGGCAACGCCGACAACACCAAAGACGTCGACAAGCCGGTCAGCACCGCCCAGCAGACCGCCCTGGATGCCAAGCAGCGCAAGGTCATCGACGGCACCACCGCCAACGGTGCATCGGCGACCACCAAGGCCGTCACATCCACCATCACCCCGGCCGCCGGCGACATCGTCTCGGTCACCTTCACCAACGGCAACACCGCCGGCGGGGTCGCCCTGAACTTCAACACCACCACCGCCTACCCCGTCGCGTTAGCGGGCAGCACCTCCGTCAACGCCGCTTCGCTGCGCATCGGCACCGGCGGCATCGTGCTCTTCCAGTTCACCGGATCGCAGTTCCAAATGCTCGGGGCCAACGCCCACCTGTCAGTGATGACGCAAACCGAGCTCGATGCCGGATCGGGGACGACCGGGCAGCTGGTCACCCCGGCACTGATCAAAGCCAACCTGGACACCAAGCAGCCCAAGGCCACCGGCACCACGGACGGATCGAAGTTCCTGCGCGACGACAACACCTGGGCGGCGCCGCCCAGCGGTGGCGGCGGCGGTGGCGGCTATGACACCTACGCCAACATGCCCGCGGCCAACACCGTCCCCAGCGGCTACCTCTACAGGTGCTCCGACATCGACTCGACCTACCGATCCAACGGCACCGCATGGGTCCAAACCGATTGCGGTGGAGGCCCGGTCATCGGCGAACCACCCGCGTCGGGCTGGACATCGGTCAACCTCGGCACCGCGACCGTCACCAACGACAAAGGCACCCTGCTCTTGACGGCCCCAGCCGTCAACGGCACCACCGACACCCTGCGCGCGGTCAGCCGGCCCATCTCCGGCAACCCGACCATCACCGCCAAACTCGACTTCCACCTCACCCAATCCAACGGACCCGGGGTGTACTTCGGGTTCACCGACGGCACCAAGTTCAAGCTATGGGCATTCCAGATGCAGAACTACAAAAACCTGGTGGTACTGCGGCAGAACTGGAACCACGCCACCTCCATCAACGGAACGAACAACCTCTGCGACGGACAAGCCGCCGTGTTCCTCGCACAGTGCAAATGGTGGAGGCTCACCGACAACGGCACCAGCCACGTTTTCTCGTTGTCCACCAACGGAATTGACTGGCAGGTCATAGACACCATCTCGCGCACGGACTTCATCGCCTCCCCAACCGCGTTCTGCCTCGGCATCAACACCTACGGCAGCGGCTACACCGCCTCGACGCGGCTGCGCCAACTGGCGATCGCCTGATGGCCGGCCGCCGGTTTCTGCACCGCCTCGACGCCTACGGCACCGACGACCCCGATTTCAACGAGGGCCACCCCGAGGACCGCTGCCCAAAGTGCGAGGACGCGGTCATCGACCACCCCACCTGGCGACACCGCCTCTATGCGCTGTGGCCAGTGCTGCGCCACGCGCTGCACCGCTAGACATCCCACGATCTCAGGAAAGCGAGCTTGCCCATGCCCGTATACCGAGCACACGTCGAGCAGACCAAACAGTTCATGCGTGCCCGCGATGACACCAACGCCCCCTACGTATTCGGTGGTGCGCTGTCGACCAGCGTGCGGCAAGGCACCGACTGCTCGGAGATCTGGCAGACCGCCCTGGAGATGGCCCTCGGCCGTTGGGTGCCCGGCCGGCAAGCCGAAGGCGCGACGACCGAGTCCTACCGCGGCATGAAGATCGGCGGCCCACCGGGACCGTTCGGCACCATCCGCGTCGGACACTGGCGCGACATCCCCGCCGACGCGGTGGCCAAGCTGGCCTTCCACCACGGCCCCAACGGCGGGGCGAACAGTCACATGTGGGGCGAGCTCGACGGACTGCGCATCGAATCCCGCGGCGGCGACGGTGTCGTCACCGGCAGCAAGGCCCGCCCCCTGGAGGACGGCTACGGCCACTTCTGGGTGTACCTGCCCGGACCCATCGTCAACGACGGCACACCGATCCCGCCGGCACCACCCGAGGTCATCATGCTCGGCCGCCGGTACGAGGCCGGCGGCGATCGCGTCAAGGCCCTGCAGCTGGCCCTCAACCGGACGATCGGCGCCGGCCTGGACCCCGACGGCGAGTTCGGCCCCATGACCGAGAACGCCGTCATCGCCTTCCAACGAAGCCGGAACCTGGAGGCAGACGGCATCGCCGGCCCCGTCACGCTGCGGGCCCTGGGCCTGTCCTTCGCGACCACCACCCCCGACACCGCCCCGTCATCGGCGATCGCGCTACTGCGCCGCGTCATGACCCCCACCGACATCACCAACGCCATGCTCGGCGACTACATGCCGCACCTGGCCGAGGCCACCCGCGCCGCCGAAATCACCACCGTCAAGCGTGCCGCCGCCTGGTATGCCACCCTCGGCCACGAATCGGCCGGCCTGCGCTACATGGCCGAGATCCAGACCAACGGCGCCGGCTGGTCAGACGACCGACGCATCTACCGCGGCCGCGGACCCATCCAACTGACATGGTCCTCGAACTACCGAAAGTTCGGGCAGTGGTGCAAGACAAAGGGATACATCACCGACTCGGAGATGTTCGTCAAACAACCCACGCTCGTCGAGCAGCCGCGATGGGGCTTCCTGGCCGCATCGTGGTACTGGCTGCACGCCGGACCACGTCCCGGCCAGATCAACGCATTCGCCGACGCCGGCGACATCGTCGCCGTATCCCGCTGCGTCAACGGCTGGATTGACGGCGTCGACCCGGTCGGCATGCCTGACCGGCGCACCCGATACCTCAACTGCCTGGCGCTCGGCGACCAACTGCTCACCCTCACAACACCATCCACACCCACCGACCCGATCGAGGAGCTCCTGATGTCCAACGAACCGCGACCGTCCCAATCGCACTACCGCGCCGACAACAAGCCCGTCCTGACACCCATGGACGCGCTGTACCAGGCCAACGCGATGAAACACGAGGAAATGGTCGAGGCCGCCGCGCTGCGCGGCGAGATCTGGGCCATCCAGGACCTCGCCAAGCTCGCCGCCGGCGCCATCCCCGGCGCCCACGACCCCGACGGCCCATTCTGGCGGACCCGAGCCGCAGGCCTGCTCAACACCATCCAGGCAACCCGCCCGGAACTCATCACCGCTGCAAACCCCGGAAAGGCATAACCCATGAGCGACCAAACCAAAATCCAGACCGCCGGCCCCGCAGACCCCGACGCCAAACGGCGCGAGCTCGTCAACTACATCGGCTTCCTGCTCACCGGCATCCTGGGCCTCGCTCTCATCTTCGGCGCGATCAACCAGGGCACCGCCGACCACCTCGAACTACTCATCGGAGGTGTCCTGGGCCTCGCCGGCGGCGGCAACCAGCTCCGCACCGCACTCAAGATCCGCCAACAGGTCAACAACGGGACCTTCGACCCGGCACCCGCGGTGTCCGTGCAGGACGCATTCCACAGCATCAACGCCATCAAGACTCACGTCGACGACGTCGTCGAGCAAGTCCAGGCCAAGGTCAGCGAAGGCGTGTCCGCAATCCAAGGTGCGGCCTCGCTCATCCCCGGCGGGACGGTGGCCACCACCGCGGTGCTCTCCGGTCCCGTCGGCGACCTGGTCCAGGCATACGCTGACCGTGCCGCGGCCGCACATGAGGGCTCCACCCCGACGATTCTGTGAGGTGGTGGCTAAGGCGCGACAGCGCATGGATCCCGACCGTTCCACCCCGGCAACGGTTTTGGATCGTGCAGCTGTTGTTCGCCACGCCGTTCGTGGCCGGCGTCGACTTCCTGATGGGCGAGAACACCGAAAGCCTGTCTCTCGTCGAGAGGTCGATGCCGGCCCCGGCATGGGGAGCGCTACTGCTCTGCGCGGGTATCGCTATGGTCGTCGGATACGCGGACCGCCGGCCCAAGCTGTGCATCGGCGGCCTACACCTGGCCGGCGCGCTGTTCCTGACCATCGCGGTCGGCATCGGCCTGAACACCATCGACGCGCACGGCAGCTTCCGAGGCCCGTGGATCTACGCGATGGTCGGCGGCTGCCTGTGGATCAAGGCGGTCGGCTACGCCCAGCAGATCCGCCAGGTGCCCAGATGACCGGGCCCCTGATGGCCACCGATTGGATGAACCCGCACGACCCGCCCGCCGGCATTCATCCGCTGATCTGGCTGGCCATCGTGCTGATCTTCGGGCCGCCGGCCGTCATCTCCCAAACCGCGGCCAAACTCCCCAGCATCCTCGGGGCCACCGCCCGATGGTGGCAACGCCGCCAGCAAGCCGCCGCCGACAAGTCGGCCCGGCAGGACTGCTCACCGTCCTACCAGGTGTCCCAGCAAGAGATCGTCCGCATGCGCGAGGACTACGGACGGCTGCGCGAAGACTACGACCAACTGATCGAGCGAATGGACCGGCTGGAAGTCGAGCTGACCGACGAGAAACGACGGTCGTGGGCCGCGATCGCCTACATCCGACGCCTCATCGACTCGCATTCACGCCACGCCCCGGGCATCGAGATACCGCCACCGCCAGAAGTGTTACGCGACATCGTCTAGCCGTCGACTTGTGGTCCCGGGCAGTCTGGTCAGTCGATTCGTTCCCACGGTTGGCAGCTCTGCGTTTCGAAAGCTGTGTCGCTGGGTTCGATGGTGACGATTGTTTGACCGGGCTGGTTGTCGATGGCGATGGTGGATTCCATTGACCCCGTGAAATCACTCAAGCGTTTCCAGGTGCAGAACGGATATCCATTGCGCATCGTCGGTGCTGATCGGTACGTGCCGGGTTGTATGTCCTTGCCGACGACGTACAAGCCGTCAGTGTTCATGACGGTTGCGTCGGCCGCGGGCGGCGGCGTAGCGGCGGAAATGGCGTCCGATTGTCGTTCGGTCACGGTGACGGTCGTTGTCTTCGTCGCGATAGTTGTCGGCTGCTGTGCTGAACAACCGACCAGGCTGATGCTGGCAGCTGCGAGGACCGTGACTGTGCGCATGGTCCGCGATAGTACGGCGCACATCGCGCTGGCCCCGGCTAAAGCGGGACTTTGGGGTGAATCAGAAAGTTGAGATCGCCCCAAAGTCCCAGCTCAAAGTGCCCCAGTTTGGATCGGTGGCAGGCGGTCAGGCGTCGTCGCCCAGCCGCACCACGCGCAGGTGCGACGGCCTGACGGGTGGTGCCAGTGCCTCACGTGTCCGAGCCTGATTTACGGCACGGGCGATGTGGTCGGCCAGTCCTGCAAGGTAGTCGTCGGTGACATAGACCTTGGCCGCTTGGCGGCCTATGCGCATACGCTCAGCGACCAGGTCGACGTGACTGGAGACATCCTCTCGTGCCACGTCCTCGCTGATCTGCAATCCGTGATGCTCGTCGAGCAAGCGGACGAGCAGCTGGGCGCGGTCATCCATCCATGGGGATCGGCGGGCAGCCATTCGGCGACGGTAGCCGAAGTGCAACGCCCTATGGGGTAAAAGTCGGGTCCGTACGACGCCCTACCCGATAGCCGCGACCGGTCGCCGAGCAGCTACGGCCTCGGTTACTGCTCGCATTTCCGACGTTGCTGATGCTGTGTAGCGGATTGTCGTAGCAGGCGATGCGTGGCCCAGCGATTTTTGGACAGCCAGCAGGTCTTTTGTGCCAGCGAAGCCTAGTGAGGCGAATCGATGTCGCAACTTGTGGCCAGACCACCCCGGACCAAGCAGTCGGCTGAGCAGGACCCCAACATGCCCCTCGGACAGGTGACCGTCTTCTTTGTCGGGGAACAGGTATCCACGGTCGTGGCCGGACCAACGGCCAGGTCCGCGTTGGACCTCCTCGGCCAGGTCGTCGAGCATAGGCAACTCACGTTGCCGTAGGCCCTTGCCGTGGACCATGAGCGCGTAGCCGTCACCGTTCCAGAAGACATCGTCGGTGTGCACCTGGGCGACCTCCGCGCGTCGGAGTCCGAGCTCGCACGCGAGACGCGCCATTAGCAGTTCGCGAGGCCCAGCCTTGCGAACGACCTCGTCCCATAGCCAATCAGGTACAGGCCTCGGTCGCGGTTTCGATTCGGGGACCTGCGGTAACTCGTGCGCCGGATTGGCCCTGGCGTGCCCATGAGCGACCGCCCAGTCGTAGAAGAGAATGAGTGAGGTCCGCAGGCCGCGGCGGTGGTCGTTCGACCACTTCTGTTTGGCGGCGAGTGTCACCAGGTCAGTGGTGGTCACTTCGGCCGGTGTACCTGCGCCCAGCGTGCGGGCCACGGCGCGTACGTGCCCTCGGCGTGTCTTGATGCTGGTCCGGGCCATGCCCGCGGCTACCAACCACGCGCACCACTGTGAGATCGCGTTTTCCCAGCTAGAGGGCAGTAGATACATCTGGGCATGCATATCCTGTGAGCTTCCTTTTGACGTGCTGATAAATTTCGACGACGCGCGTGGGGGGAATATTGGCACAACAAGTCAGGCGACTTGGCCGGATTGCGAAACCTTCTGGCAAATTCACCTGTGAGCCGCCTCACTTTTAAAAGGTATGTGGCGGAACAACTTTCATCGATGTAACTCGATTACGCGGCCTCCGCAGCAACCATCAATCGGGCGGTTATTGGTTCGAGTCCAATCGGGGGAGCTTTTCATCTCGGTCGTAAGCTCGTCTCATGTCACTGACGAGCCCGCACCCGCCGACAGCGACGCAATGGTCGCGATCGCGCCGAATCCACCGCCTTAGCGTCGCTTTCGCGGCGGTGTCATTGGCGGCGCTGGCAGTGCCGGCACTGGCCTCGTGTGGCTGGAGTCCGAAGAACTCCGCCCCGCAGACGTCCGCGGATTGCCCCGCCCAGGACACCCCGACCACCGAGACCGTGCGCACCGCCATCCAAGGTGTGGGCGAGCGCTGGACGGAGACCTCGCGCGGCCACACCGGTGACTGCCGACTGCACTGGGTGGTGATCGGTACGGGCGACAAGGCCCCCGATGCGGCCGTGCAGGTGCTCTTCTTCGACAAGAACACGCCACTCGGTCCGCCCACCCCGCGGCCACGGCCGTACACCACGGTGGTGGCGATGGGTGACACCACCGCGGCGGTGCAGTATCAGTGGCTGCAGGGCGAAGACAAGCCGTGCTGCCCGACCGGAATCGGTCAGGTGCGCTTCCAGATCGGCGAGGATGGATCGCTCAAGGCGCTGGATCCGATCCCCGGCCCGTGAGGCGCTCGCCGCGCCGGGGATCGGGCACCCGTGCTACTTCGGTTCGATCGTCCCGGAGCTGACGGCGTCCTTCTCCTCGTGCTCGTCGGCGTCCGGGATGTGTTCGGGATGCAGCATTTCGGCGTAGCGCAGTTGCTCGGGGATACCGAACCCGTCTACCAGGAGCTCGGCGTGCGGGCGCAACCGGCGGCAGCGGTCGTTGATACCGCGGGTGACGGCCTTGGCCCGCTCGGTCGACAGGAAGCGGTGTTCGACGAACCAGGCCTTGTCCTCTTCGATCACCGACAGTGCGTACAGGTCGCAGACCATGCCGAGGATCTCGCGGGCCTGCTCGTCCTCGCAGGCGTCGATACCGGCGACGAACGCCTCGAGGATGATGCGGTCGATATGCGCCTGCGCAGTGTGCAGCACATGGTCCTGCACCGAGTTGAACGCCTCGAACGGTGACATTTCCTTGGCCTTGCTCTGCAGCCGGCGCGCCACCGAGGCCAGCATGTACTCCTCGCGGTCCTCGAACATCTTGACCTGGGTGCCGCGATTGAACAACGAGCCCTCTTCCTCGTTGTCCTCGCGGCTGTCGACGATGGTCTGCATGATCGTCTGGGCCGCGGTGCGCTTGAGCACCCGCTCGCCGGCGAAGTTGGCCGCGAACCGCACCCACTCCACCGGGCTCATGCCCTTGATGTCGTCGGCGTAGGAGGTCAGCAGCTCCTTGGCCACCAGCTGGGTCAGGACGTGGTTGTCACCCTCGAAGGTGGTGAACACGTCGGTGTCGGCCTTCAGGGCGATCAACCGGTTCTCGGCGAGATAGCCTGCGCCGCCGCATGCTTCACGCGCCTCCTGGATGGCCCGGGTGGCATGCCAGGTGTTGGCAGCCTTCAACCCGGCGGCGCGGGACTCCAGCTCGCGCTGCTCCTCGGCGTCGGGATTCTCGGCGGTCTGCAGTTCGTGGCACTTGGCGACCAACTCGTTCTGCGCGAACTGCAGGGCGTAGGACTTGGCGATCAGCGGGAACAACCGGCGCTGATGCACCAGGTAGTCCATGATCAGCACCTCGTTCTCCGAACCGGGTGCCTCGAACTGCCTGCGCTGCAGTGCGTATCGGGTGGCGATGTCGAGTGCCACCCGTGCCGCCGCGCCGGCGCTGCCGCCGACGGTCACCCGACCGCGGATCAGCGTGCCCAGCATGGTGAAGAAGCGGCGGCCCTTGTTCTCGATGGGCGAGCTGTAGGTGCCGTCCTCGGACACATCGGCGTATTTGTTGAGCAGATTCTCGCGGGGAATGCGGACCTGGTCGAACTGGATGCGCCCGTTGTCGACACCGGGCAGCCCGCCCTTGTAGTGACAGTCCGAGGTGGTCACGCCCGGCAGATCGTTACCGGCGTCATCGCGGATGGGCACCACGAAGCAGTGCACGCCATGGCCCTCGCCCTTGGTGATCAGCTGCGCGAACACCGCTGCCACCCGTGCTGTCTCCGCCGCACCGCCGATGTAGTCCTTGCGGGAGGACGGCGTGGGGGAGTCGATGACGAACTCCTGGGTCTGCGGATCGTAGGTGGCCGTCGTCTCCAGGGACTGCACGTCACTGCCGTGGCCGGTCTCGGTCATCGCGAAGCACCCGAGCAGCTCGAGATCGATCAGCTTGCGGACGTAGGCGTCGTGGTGGCGTTCGGTGCCCAGATTCTCGATCGCGCCGCCGAACAGTCCCCACTGCACACCGGCTTTCACCATCAGCGACAGATCGCTCATGGCGAGCATCTCGATCTGGGTGACGGCGGCGCCGACGTCACCGTTGCCGCCGTGCTCCTTCTTGAAACCGTCCTCGGCGGCCCCGCGCGCGGCCATGATCTTGAGCTGTTCGGCGACCTTGGTCCGGGCGATGACGGTGTTCGGCGTGTAGTGCGGGCGGAACACCTCGCTCGAGAGCTCGGCGCGGACCTGGTTTTTCACGTCGCGCCAGCGGCCGTCGAGGGCGTTGCGGAGGTGATCAGCGGTAGTGGTCATAGCAGACGGTAACGTGCCCGTTCTCTCGGCAAGGCAAACCTGAGTAAGACCTCAGGAAATGCCAAGCGTTGAATGACGCCATGTCCGATCCTCAGTCGCCGACGGGTCTCCCGCATGTGCCCGACCACAAGCATGCCGATGTCACCGGCGGGTGGCTGCGCGCGGCCACCTTCGGTGCGATGGACGGTCTGGTCAGCAACACCGCACTGATCGCCGGCGTCGCGGCCGGCGCGAACCCGCAGACGGTGGTGCTGGCGGGTATCGCCGGCCTGCTGGCCGGCGCGTTCTCCATGGCGCTGGGGGAGTTCACCTCGGTGACGACGGCCAATGAGCAGATCGACTCGGAGGTGAGGGTCGAACGCCGCTCGTTCCTCAACCAGCCGGAGGCCGAGCGCGATGAGCTCACCGCGATGCTCGTCGAGATGGGCATGACACCGCAGACCGCGGCGGCCGCGACCGAGGAGATCCACCGTGACGAGAATCGTGCGCTGAACTTCCACCTCGTCCAGGAACTCGGCGTGGACCCGCGTGAGAAGCCCTCACCGTGGGTGGCGGCCATCTCGTCGTTCGTGATGTTCACCATCGGCGCCATCGTGCCGCTGATCCCGTACCTGCTCGGATTTGCTTCGCTGTGGGCCGGGTTGGCTTGCGGCGGGCTGGGTTTGGCGATCACCGGTGTGTTGGCCTCGAAGTTCACCCGCACCCCACCGCTGTTCTCGTCGCTGCGGCTGCTGCTGTTGGGCGGGGCTGCGATCGCGGCCACCTATCTGGTGGGTTCCGTGGTGGGGGTCGCCGTCAGCTAGTGCGCGGTCGGTTGGTGCAGCTGACTCAGTTGCCGACGGTGACCGCGGTGGCCTCGTCGGTCAATTCCTCGAGCTCTTCCTCGTGGGCGTCGACGCCGGTCAGGTGCCCGCGTGCGGCGAACAGCAGCGCGGCACCGACGGCCACCGCGCCGGCACCCACCCAGTACGGCAGGTGGATGCTGACATGCTCGCCGAGCGTGCCCGCCAGCCACGGCGCCACCGCCGCCCCGCCGAAGCGCAAGAAGCTGTAGGCCGCCGATGCCACGCCTCGCTCGACCGGGGCGGCCTTCATCACGGTCTCGGTGATCAGCGTGTTGTTGATGCCGATGAACAGGCCGGCCACCACCACGCAGGTCGCCAGCACCGCCTTGTCGGCGGTTCCGATGGCCATCACGGCCAGCGTGACCGTCAGCGCGAGCAGGTTGACCACCAGCGTCGGGATGGTGCCGAAGCGATGCTGTAGCCGCGGTGCCGCCACCACCGAGGTGAACGCCAGCGCGACACCCCAGCCGAAGAAGATCAGCCCGATCTGCTGGGCGTTCATGTCCAGCGGGAACGGGGTGAACGCCAGCAGCGTGAAGAAGCCGAAGTTGTAGAACAGGGCGGTCAGCGAGACGGCCAGCAGGCCGCGGTGCCGCAATGCCCGGAACGGGTCGACAATGCTGGTGGCGCGCGCCGGACGCGGGGTGGACGGCAGCAGGAACACGGTCACCACCAGCGCCACGGCCATCAGCGCCGACACCCCGAAGAACGGTCCGCGCCAGGAGATGGAGCCGAGCACGCCGCCGACCAGCGGACCGATCGCGATACCGAGGCCGAGGGCGGCCTCGTAGAGGATGATCGCCTGTGCCACCGATCCGCAGGCGGCGTTGACGATGGTGGCCAGTGCGGTCGCGATGAACAAGGCGTTGCCGAGCCCCCACAGCGCCCGCCAGCCGACGATCTCCATAACCGTCTCGCTCATCCCCGCCAGCCCGGCCCCGGCGATGATGATCACCAGGCCGATCAGCAGGGTGTTTTTCGGGCCGATCCGGCTGGACACCACGCCGGTGATCAGCATGGCGACACCCATCACCGCCATGTAGCTGGTGAACAGCAGGGAGACCTGCGAAGGGGTGGCGTTCAGGTTGTCTGCGATGGGTTTGAGGATGGGGTCGACCAGGCCGATGCCCATGAAGGCGACGACGGAGGCGAAGGCAACAGCCCAGACGGCTTTCGGTTGACGCCACATGGCGTGAAACTCCTTACTTCGGTCGGCGGTCCTGCTGGGCGTCGTCGAGCAGCCCACGCAGCACCTGTATCGCGTCGACGAGCGCACCACGCTGCGCGTCGTCGAGATGTTCCAGATAGGGATTGATCGCGGCACTGCGATCGGCGCGCACCCGGTTCAACATGGCCCGGCCGGCGTCGGTGATCTCGATCAGCACGACCCGTGCGTCGGCGGAGTCCTCCGCCCGCGAGACCAACCCGGCGTCTTCGAGCCTGCGCACCTGGGTGGTCATCGTCGGTTGTGAGCAGTGGTCGATGGCGGCCAGGTCGGAGATCCGGGCTCGGCCCTGGTCCTCGATGGTGGCCAGCAGCCTTGCCTGAGCGAACGGCAGCGGCAGCTCGATCCGCTGGTTTGCCAGTCGGTTGATGCGCGCGACGACGGCCAGCAGGTCGGCGCCGAGGGCGGCGGGGTCTTGGCGATCCACTCGACCAAGGTTACATAGATTTACTATGCATCGGCAAATCTGTCGGCGTGGTCACCGTCACAGTCCGTGGCACCGGGGCGCCGCTGTCAACTGGCAGAATCGGGTGATGCCCCCAGGTCCGCCGCGCCCCCGTCGGGCCGGTTCATTGCTTCCGGGGGAGTTGGCACAAGCCTCCGTCATGGCCGCGCTGTCCGCGGCCATCGCGATCATTGCCGTCGTGGTCCCGTTCGCCGCCGGGTTGTCCCTGCTGGCCACCGTGCCCATGGGGCTGCTCGCATACCGCTACCGGTTGCGGGTGCTGGTGGCCGCGACCGTCGCAGGCGCGTTGGTGGCCTTCATCATCGCGGGTATCGGCGGCCTGATGACGGTGCTCAACTGCGCGTATGTCGGCGGGCTCGTCGGCTTCGTCAAACGCCGCGGTCGCGGTCTACCCACCGTGCTCGTGGTCTCCGCGGCCGCCGGCGCGCTGTTCGGCGCGGCCGTTGTGCTGGTGCTGCTGGTGGCCACCCGCATGCGCGAGCTGGTCTTTGCCGCGATGACCGCCAACGTGGACGGCACCGTCGCGATCCTGAGCTACGTCCCCGACCTGCAACCGCTCGCCGACAAGGTGCGCGAGATCTTCGGCTTCCTGCTCGATCACTGGCCGATTCTCATCTTCTCCTACGGTCTGATCGCCATCGTTTTCGTCGGGCTGGTGGGGTGGTGGGCATTGTCCCGGGTGCTCAGCCGGTTGGCGGGTGTTCCCGATGTGCACAAGCTGGAATCCCTGGACGAGTCCGATCCGGTCGCACCGACACCGCTGCACCTGCGCGATGTCGTGTTCCGGTACCCGGGTACCGACCGCGATGCGCTCGGACCGGTGTCGATGAGTGTGCAGTCCGGCGAGCACATCGCGGTCACCGGCGCCAACGGCTCCGGGAAGACCACCCTGATGCTGGTGCTCTGCGGCCGCCCACCGACCGAGGGTGTTGTCGAGCGCCCCGGCGCCGTCGGGCTCGGGGCACCCGGCGGAACCGCGGTGATCATGCAGCACCCCGAAAGTCAGATCCTCGGCACCCGGGTGGCCGACGATGTCGTCTGGGGACTGCCCGCCGGGACGACCGTCGACGTGCCGGCCCTACTGGCCGAGGTCGGCCTGGACGGACTCGACGAGCGCGACACCGGCAGCCTGTCCGGCGGCGAACTGCAGCGCCTCGCGGTGGCCGCGGCGCTGGCGCGTAAACCCGCGCTGTTGATCGCCGACGAGGTGACCAGCATGGTCGACCAGGAGGGCCGCGACGGGCTGATGTCGATGCTGGCCGAGCTGACCCGCCGCCGGAACATGGCCCTGGTGCACATCACCCACTACAACGGCGAGGCCGAGGCCGCCGAACGGGTGGTCAACCTCACCGGCGGATCGGCGATGGTGGAGTCCGCGGATCCGCCGGAGCCGACCGGCGAGCGTCCCAGCGACGTCCCGGTCCTCGAACTCTCCGGGGTGGGTCACAGCTACGGCGACGGGACCCCGTGGGCCACCACGGCGCTGCGCGATATCGACCTGACCGTCTACGAGGGCGACGGTGTGCTGATCCACGGGCTCAACGGCTCGGGCAAGTCGACGCTCGCCTGGATCCTGGCGGGACTGACCGAGCCCACCACCGGCACCTGCCTGCTCGACGGGCGGCCGGTGGCCGAGCAGGTGGGCGCGGTGGCGTTGTCGTTCCAGGCCGCCCGACTGCAGCTGATGCGCAGTCACGTGTTCCGCGAGATCGCCTCGGCCGCCGGCTTTTCCGCGCGGGACCGCGGCAAGGTCAACGCCGCGCTGGCCACCGTCGGCCTGGAACCCGAACTGGCCGACCGGCGCATCGATCAGCTCTCGGGCGGGCAGATGCGCCGAGTGGTGCTGGCCGGTCTGCTGGCCCGTGCGCCGCGGGCCATCGTGCTCGACGAACCGCTGGCCGGACTGGATGCGACCAGTGCCCGCGGGTTGTTGCGGCTGCTGGAGGAGCTGCGCCGTGGCGGGCTGACGATCATCGTGATCTCCCACGATTTCGCGGGTCTGGAAGAGCTGTGCCCGCGCACCCTGCACCTGCGCGACGGCGTGTTGGTGCCGGTACCCGCGAGCACATCGGGGACGCCGTCATGAGCGAAGCTTGCGAGCGAACAACATGAGCGAACAGAAGCGGCCGCTGGTCCTGCTCCGTCCGGTGCCTGGCGACACGGTCATCCACCGGCTCTGGGCCGGCACGAAACTCATCGGCGTCGTCGCGCTGGCGGTGTTGATGGTGCTCTACCCGGGCTGGATCCCCATCGCGATGATCACGGCTCTGCTGGCCGTCGCGATCCTGCTGGCGCGAGTGCCGCGCGGTGCGCTGCCGAGCATCCCTGGGTGGATCTGGCTGCTCATCCTGCTCGGCGGGGTGACCGCAGCGTTCGCCGGTGGCACCCCGATCGTCACGCTGGGCGGGTTGGAGCTCGAGCTGGGCGGGCTGCTGAAGTTCCTGCGCGTGACAGCGGTGTCGATCGTCCTGCTGGGCATGGGCCTGCTGGTCTCGTGGACCACCAACGTCGCCGAGATCGCCCCCGCGGTGTCGACGCTCGGCCGACCGTTGCGCTGGCTGCGGCTACCGATCGACGACTGGGCCGCCACCGTGGCGCTGTCGCTGCGTGCCTTCCCGATGCTCATCGACGAATTCCGCATCCTCTACGCCGCGCGGCGGCTGCGTCCGCGGGAACTGCCCGACGGCCGCCGCGAGCGCATGAAGGCGCAGGTGTCCGATCTGATCGACCTGCTGGCCGCCACGGTGACGGTGTCGCTGCGGCGCGCCGATGAGATGGGTGATGCCATCACCGCGCGCGGGGGTGCCGGCCAGCTCTCTGCGCACCCGTCACGGCTGCACACCGCCGATGTGGTCGCCCTGATCGTCTTGGCGCTGGTGTGCGGGGTCGCGGGTTATATCGAGGGGTTCACCTTTCTGGCCACCACCTAGGCTGCGATCGTGATCACCTTGGATCGCCTGGTCAATGTGCTGGGCGGGTATGGCGTGGTGACGCGGTTGTGCGCGGTGCCGCGCAGCACCGAACTGCGCAGCGTGGTGCTGCCCGAGACCGCTGGTGGCGAGCCGGTGCTCGGTGACGTGCTGCTGGCCATCGGCGCTGACTCGGTGGATCAGGCGTTGGCCTGGGCGGTCTCGGCGCATGCGGCCGTGGTCCTGGTCCGGGGCGCCGATGACGAGGTTCCCGCGTCGCTTCCCGATGGCGTCGCGGTGCTGTTGGTGGACGCCGCGCTGCCGTGGAGCGAGCTGGCGGCCGTGGCATACGGGCTGGTGCTGGAGGGCCGGGAGACCGAATCGGGCCGCGGTCCCACCGATCTGTTCGCGCTTGCGGACAGCCTGGCGGCGGCGATCGGCGGCGCGGTCATCATCGAGGATCGGCACGCGCAGATGCTGGCCTATTCGCGATTGCAGCAGACGGCCGATGCGGCGCGCGTGGAGACCATCCTGCGGCGCGAGCAACCCGCGCGGGTTCGTGATGAGCTGACCCGCCGCGGTGTCTTCGCGCATCTGGGCTCCTCCGATGAGCCGATCTTCGTCGATCCGGACCCGCAGCTCGGACTGACCGGACGGATGGTGGTCGCCGCCCGGGTCGGCCGCGAGCTGTTGGGCTCGGTGTGGGTGGCCTGTTCCGAGCCGTTGCAGGGGACGGGGCTGACCGCGCTGCGCACCGGGGTGCGCACCGTCGCGCTGCATCTGCTGCGCTCGCGGGCCAGTGCCGACCTGGAGCGCCAGGTGGAATCGGAATCTGTGCAGCGTCTGCTCGAGGGTGCCGCCGATGCGGTCGCGGTGGCCAGCCGGGTGGGGTTGCCGCTGGGGCCGCTGCGGGTCATCGCATTGCGCGCCCGGCTGGAACCCGACCGGCACACCGCGCTGCTGGTGACCTTCGAGAAGGCCACGGCCGGCTTCGGGTGGTCGCGTCCCGGGCGCAGCGCGTTGGCGGAGAACACCGTGTACACGGTGTTGCCGGGGGAGAGCGCCGACACCGCCCGGGCGTGGCTGGACGAACTGCGCGCGGTCCTGCCGGGGCAGGCGACGCTGATGGCCGGTATCAGCGGGGCCGCCGAGGCGGGCGAGCTGGCCGCCGCTCGCTGGGAGGCCGACGAATGTCTGGCCCTGCACGAGGCCGGAGCGCCGGATCTACCCCCGCCGGCCTATGACGAATCCTGGGACGACCTGGTCCTGCAGCGGCTGCGCACCGCCGTGGACAACGGCCGCGGCCCGAGCCGTGGACCGGTGATCGATCTGCACCGGCACGACCGCGAACACGGCACTCCGTATGTGCGGACCCTGCGGGTGTGGCTGGAATGCCAGGGTGATCCCGTGCGCACCGGGGCGGTTCTCGGCGTGCACGAGAACACCGTGCGCTACCGGTTGCGCAAGATGGCCGAGGTCGCCGCGGTGCAGGTCGACGATCCGCGCAAGCGGCTGGCCATGATGATCGAACTGGCAATCCTCGACCGCACCTGATTGTCGAATCCTCACAAACCGCGCAGGTTCAACTGTCGGATACCGCAACGCGATGCCCTCCCGTCCGCCGCATGATGGCCCAGTACGGCGTCGGACGACGACGCCGTACCGAAGCATCGGAGTCAGGAGGGCACGCCATGGGCGAGGGGATGGCCGGGGTCGATCGTATCGACGGCGGACCACGGCAGGTCGTGGTGGTGGGTGCCGGCATCGTCGGACTGTCCACCGCGTGGTTCCTGCAGGAACGTGGTGTGCAGGTCACCGTCATCGACCGGACCGGGGTGGCGGCCGGCGCGTCGTGGGGTAATGCCGGCTGGCTCTCGCCTGCGCTGACCATTCCCCTCAACCAGCCCGCGGTGCTGCGATACGGACTGAAATCGTTGTTCAATCCGTCTGCGCCACTGCATATTCCGTTGCGCGCCGATCTCGGCCTCGCGCGTTTCCTCGCCACCTTCGCCCGCCACTGCACCACGGCCTCGGCCGAGCGCGCGGTGCGGGCCAATCAGCCTTTCAACGCCGAATGCCTGGAGGCCTTCGATGTGCTGTCGGGTAACGGGGTGGACGTGCCGGTCACCGAATCGGCGATCACCGCGCTGTTCGAGACCGACGCCCAAGCCGGTGAATTACGGCACGAGATCGCGATGCTGGAGCGGGCGGGCCTGACCGTGGAGGTGAACGAGCTTCGCGGTGCCGGCCTGCGCGAGGCCGTGCCGCTGACCTCGGGCGTGGCCACCGTCGCCGTCGCCGTCGATCGGCAGCGCTATATCGACCCCGGCCGGTTCGTGACCGCCCTCGGACAGGCGGTGGCCGAACGCGGCGCGGACATGCCTGTCGACCAGGTCATCGGCGTGAGCCCGCAGGGCAGCCGCGTCCTCGTGCGCGGCGCAGGGGGCACCGACTACACCGCCGACGCCGTCGTCGTCGCCACCGGGGCATGGCTGAACGAACTCACCCAGCCGTGGGTGCGGGTCCCGGTCCGGGCGGGTCGCGGGTACTCGTTCACCGTGCCGATCGACCGTCCGATGCCGGGCCCGATCTACCTGCCCACCGAACGGGTGGCCTGCACGCCCTACCAGGGCGCGATGCGCGTGGCGGGCACCATGGAATTCCGGGAACCGCAGGCGCCGATCGCGCCGGCCCGGGTCCGCTCGATCGTCAGGTCGGCCGCCCGCCTGCTCGACGGTGTCCGATGGGACGAGGCCAAGGATGTGTGGGTCGGGCCGCGGCCCGTCAGCGCCGACGGTCTGCCGGTGATCGGTCAGGTCGGTCCCAGCGTCTACGTGGCGGGCGGGCACGGCATGTGGGGACTGGCCCACGGCCCGGTGACCGGCCGGTTGCTGACCGAACAGATCACCACCGGCAAGCAACCTGAGGCGCTGCGTGCGTTCGACCCGCTGCGCTGACCCGACTTTCACCCTGTCGTCAGGGGCGGAGGGATATCCCCGCCCCTGACGACCTTCCATCGATACGAGGAGTTTCCATGACCACCGCGACGCCTGTCTGGCTCACCCCGGACGCCCATGCCCGATTGCTCGAGGAGTTGGAGGTGCTGCGGACCTGGTCGATCACCGGCGTCGACGGTGACGACAGCGACGCCGCCGACAGCAACGCCGTGGCCGTGCGGCGCGCGCAGCAGGGCCGCATCCAGCAGATCCACGACATGCTGGCCGCCGCGGTCGTCGGCGAGGACCCGCCCAACGACGGTGTCGCCGAACTCGGCATGGTGTTGACCGTGCGCTTCGAGGACGGTTCGCCCACCCCGGAAACCGAGACCTTCCTGCTCGGGGTGCGTGGCGCGGACTACGGCGATATCGAGGTCTTTTCGGTGAATTCGCCTCTCGGCGAGGCGATCTGCGGCGCGCGCGCCGGTGAGAGGCGCGAGTATCGACTGCCGACGGGTCGGCTCCAGGCGGTGACGCTGGTCTCGGCCGTGCCCTACGGGATGCACACACGCTGACCGACGGCCCGCTACGGTGGGGGCCGTGACTGCCCACTCGGTCGATGCCGATTTTCTCGCGTTACCCCGCCGGGCACTGGCCGACGCCGCCCTCTCGGCGGCGTTGGCGGCCGGCGCCAGCTATGCCGACCTGCGGATCCACCGACTGACCACCGAGATCATCCAGCTGCGTGACGGCAGCCTGGAAACCGCCGATATCAACCATGAGATCGGGTTGGCGGTACGGGTCATCGTCGACGACACCTGGGGTTTCGCCGCGCACGCCGAGTTGGCCCCGGACGTGGCCGCCGAGACCGCTCGCCGTGCCGTCCGGGTGGCCACCACGCTGGCACCGCTGAACGCCGAGCGCATCGAATTGGCCGAAGAACCGGTCTATGACGATCTGCGCTGGGTGTCGAGCTACCGGATCGACCCGTTCACGATCGCGACGGCCGACAAGATCGCGGTGCTCGGCGACTATTCGGAGCGACTGCTCGCTGCCGACGGGGTGGATCACGTGTCGGCCAGTCTGCAGGCGGTCAAGGAACAGACCTACTACGCCGACAGTTTCGGCACCTCCACCACCCAGCAGCGGGTGCGGGTGCAACCACTGCTGGATGCGGTCAGCGTCGACGCGTCGGCGGGGTCGTTCGAGACGATGCGGACGCTGGCACCTCCGATGGGACGTGGCTGGGAAGCCGTCGTCGACGACGATGTGTGGAACTGGAGCGCCGAACTGGCCGAGTTGCCCGCGCTGCTCGCCGAGAAGGTGAAGGCACCCAGCGTCACCGCCGGGCCGTGCGACCTGGTGATCGACCCGACCAATCTGTGGCTGACCATCCACGAATCCATCGGGCACGCCACCGAATACGACCGGGCGATCGGTTACGAGGCGGCCTATGCCGGTACGTCGTTCGCGACACCGGACAAGCTGAACAGCATGCGGTACGGATCGCCGGTGATGAACGTGACCGCCGACCGGACCGTCGAACACGGCCTGGCCACCGTCGGCTTCGACGACGAAGGGGTACGCGCCCAGAGCTGGGACCTGGTGCGCGACGGCGTTTTCGTCGGCTATCAGCTGGATCGGGTGTTTGCGCCGCGGCTCGGGGTGAGCAGGTCCAACGGATGCTCCTACGCCGATTCGGCGCAGCACGTGCCGATCCAGCGGATGGCCAATGTGTCGCTGCAGCCCGGAACCGAGGACCTCACCACCGCCGACCTGATCTCCCGGGTGTCCGACGGCATCTACATCGTCGGCGACAAATCCTGGTCGATCGATATGCAGCGCTACAACTTTCAGTTCACCGGGCAGCGGTTCTTCCGGATCCGCGACGGTCGGCTGGACGGTCAGCTGCGTGATGTCGCCTACCAGGCCACCACCACCGACTTCTGGGGTTCCATGGAGGCCGTCGGCGGACCGTCGACATGGCGCCTCGGTGGCGCGTTCAACTGCGGCAAGGCCCAGCCCGGTCAGGTCGCCCCGGTCAGCCACGGCTGCCCGTCGGCGCTGTTCCGCGGTATCAATGTCCTGAACACCCAAGCAGAATCGGGTCGCGCATGATCGCGCCACAGCAAGTCGTCGACCAGGCCCTCGCCGAGGCCGCCCGGCTCGGCCGTGCCGAGGAGACCATCGTCATCGTGACCGACCGCGCGGACGCGTCGCTGCGCTGGGCCGGTAACTCGATGACCACCAACGGTGAAACCGTCGGACGCAGTACGACGGTCATCTCGGTGATCCGGCGCGGTGAGCAGGCGCATGTCGGATCGGTGAGCAGCACCGAGGTCGATCCCGGCGCGATCACCGCGCTGGTCGCTGCCTCCCAGGATGCGGCTGCCGCGGCCCCTGCGGCCGGTGATGCCGCGCCGGCCCTGCCCGCCGACGCCGGTCCCGCCGATTGGTATGCCGCGGTGCCCAGTACCGGTGTCGATGTGTTCAGCGATGTGGCAACGGGTTTGGTGCGCGGTTTCCGTACGGCCCGGGGCGCCGGGGATCAGCTCTACGGGTACGCCCGTCATGTCCTGGAGACCACGTTCGTGGCCACTTCGACCGGTCTGCGGCGGCGTTACACGCAGCCGACCGGTTCGGTGGAGATCAATGCCAAACGCGGCGGCGCCAGCGCGTGGGCGGGTGTCGGTACACCCGATTTCGCCGATGTGTCCACTGATGCATTGCTGGCCGATCTGTCCTTGCGTCTGGGGTGGGCGGAACGCATTGTCGAGCTGCCCGCCGGCCGCTACGAGACCCTGATGCCACCCTCGACCGTCGCCGACATGCTCATCTATCTGGCGTGGAGCATGGACGGTCGCGGGGCGCAGGAAGGCCGGTCGGCGCTGTCGGCGCCTGGTGGGACCAGGGTGGGGGAGAAGCTCACCGACCTCGGGTTGACCATGTACTCCGATCCTGTTGCGCCGGGCCAGGAATGCCGGCCATTCGTCGCGGTGCCGACGTCCTCGGACCAGGCGTCGGTGTTCGACAACGGGATGGATATCGGCCGGGTGGACTGGATTCGCGACGGTGTCATCAACGCGCTGGCCTATCCCCGTGCGGCGGCCGCGGAATTCGCTGCGCCGGTGGCGGTTCCGGCTGACAACCTGTTGGTCACCGGTGGCAGCGCGGAGCTGGCGGACATGATCGCCTCGACCGAGCGCGGGCTGCTGCTGACCACGCTGTGGTATATCCGCACCGTCGATCCGACGGTGTTGTTGTTGACAGGGCTGACCCGCGACGGGGTCTATCTGATCGAAGACGGCGAAGTGACCGCCGCGGTGAACAACTTCCGGTTCAACGAGAGCCCGCTGGATCTGTTGCGCCGGGCCACCGAGGCCGGGGTCAGTGAACCGACACTGCCGCGGGAATGGGGTGATTGGGCCACCCGGGCGACCATGCCGTCGCTGCGGATCCCCGACTTCCACATGTCCTCGGTCAGTCAGGCGCAATAGCTACGGACCCCTTCCCCGCGAGCGGGCGTGTCCGAGGCCGGATGCACCGTCTTTCGGGCCGTAGGAAGAGTTGATCGAATGATCTTTTCGGCCCCCATGTCTCCCGGCGCCAGAAAGAGTACTCGGCCACATTGAGTTGACACGGCAGTCAGTTATATGCGATTGTGGCCTTATTCGCGGCTGAACTGTGGTAATGGGGTACCTGGCCGTGTGTAGCAAACGGGGGTTTGTTGCGTGGTCGTCATTTTGGGTTTTGTGGGGCGACGCCGCCGGGTGGTGCGGGTATGTGCGGTTGTCACGGGTGCGGCCACGCGGGGTGCGCGGGTAACTGGTGTGACGCCGGATCGGCGGACGCTGTCCGGCGCCGATGACGGGTTGGATTTCAGAATCGGCGCCCGCGAACCCATTTCACTGTCGGTCGGGCAGTCCTACCGTGTTGTGGGCACGGCGTTCCGGGTGCCGAAGGAAATGTCCAAGCCGGGATCGGTGTTATGTGACATCGGCGACCGGATGGCCGGCGCAGAGATGATCGCCGAAACACCCTGTGGGACAGTGCTGATCGTCCGTGGTGCAGGGTTCGTGGCGCCCCGCGGCGTCAGGAAGGCTCAGCTGCGTCTGCGGTGCGGAGCGGGACGGCTCTGAATCCTGCTTGCGCTGATCGGGGTGTCGGCGAAGAACTGGAGATCACAATGTCGGATGACGTTGAACAACAGCAACATAACGGGATCGCGGTGAGCACCGTGGCTGCCGGAAACGGCATGGTGGTCCGGGTGGCGGGCATCGTGGACATGCTGACCGCACGCACCCTGGTCGAGCACCTCGATCAGGCGCTGGCGAGGGGTCCGTCCACGTTGATCATCGACCTCACCGAAGTCGAATTCCTGGCATCGGCAGGTATCACGGCTCTGATAAATGCGCACCGGATCGCAGGACGCGCCTGCACCGTAGCGGTGGTGGCCGCCAATTATGCGACCAGCCGACCCATCACGTTGACGAAAGCCGACCGAGAAGTCACCCTGTGCGCATCGATGCGCGACGCACTTACGCTGCTTGACAGGGCTGCGGGTTGAGTGGTCAGGCTCGCCGGCCCAGGCCATCGGCCGCCCTCCACTCGCCCCCATTTGACCGGACTCGACGGGTGGGGAGTGTTCGACACCTCATCGACTGACCGGATCAGCGGGTTGGCGCTCCAGCTGTGCCAGATCCGCGCGGGTGGGGTTGGCCTCCCAGTCACCGCGGGCGGTACAAGCCAGCGCGCCGCAGGCGACTGCGGTGGCCAGCCGCGCCCGCAGGCCGGCACCGCTGGCCTGTTCGGCCAGCCACCCGGCGACAAATGCGTCGCCGGCGCCGACGGTGTCGACGATCGGTACCTCGACGGCCGGCATCGACTCGTAGTCGCCGTCACGGGTTGCCGCAACTGCGCCCCGGTGACCGCGTTTGACGATGGCCTGGTGCGCGCCCCATTCCAGCAGGGTGTCCAGTTGCGCTCGTAGATCGTGGCTTTCGGTGACCAACGCCGCTTCGTCGTCACCGGAGAACACGATATCGGCACGCTGGGCAAGGCTCCGGTATGTCTTCACCGCGAGATCCTCGTCCGCCCAGAGGGAGCCACGATGGTTGACATCGAATGACACCAGCGTGCCAGACGCCCTGGCCTCTTCGATCGCGCGGTGAATCGCCCCCAGCGGGCCGGGCCCCAGCGCCGCCGAGATGCCGGTGACATGAAGGATCTTCGCCGTGGCCACCACACCGTGGGGCACGTCATCTGCCGTCAGCCGGCTGCCCGCCTGCACCTGCCGGTAGTAGCGCACTCGGCTGGACCCGGGCACCGGTAGCTCTTTGAGCATGATCGCGGTCGCCGCCACCGGATCGATGGTGGCATGCGGCTGAACGGATTCGGCGCGCAACTCCCGCAGGATCACCTCGCCGACGGCGTCGGCGCCGAGGCGGCCGATCCAGCCCGCCGTACCCCCGAGCCTCGCGACACCGATGGCGACATTGCTCTCGGCACCGCCGAAGGTCAGTCGCATCCGGCTTCCGTGCCGCAGTGCCCCCGCTTCCTCGCTGCTGAGCAGGCCGAGACTTTCGCCGATGGTGACGACGTCGAGTATGCGGGGCTCGGTCACCTGGGTAGACCCGCAGTCGGACACGCAGCGAGGGCAGTGCGGGCGGCCTCGGTCACGGCCGCCGCCCCCGCCGCCCCCGCCGCGGCCGCCGCCGTGATCCAACTGCCGCTGACGGCGAATACCGATGGCAGGCGTGCGAACTCACCGATATTGTGCTGGTTCACGCCCGAGGACGGCATGAATCGGATGTCGGGGAAGACATCGGCATAGGCGCCGAGCATCACACGGGCGTCGACGGCCGATGCGGGAAACAGTTTGAGGTGCGTGAGGCCGAGCCGCGCGGCGGCCGCCACTTCGGTGGGGCTGAGCACCCCGGGTATCACCGGGCAGCCCGCGGCGGTCACCCGCTGCACGACCTCGATGTCCAGACCCGGTGCCACGATGAATCCGGCACCTGCGTCCAGCGCCTCGGCGGCCTGCTCGCTGGTCAGCACCGTTCCGGCGCCGACCAGCAGATCGCCGCGCGCCGCGAGGCGTCGAATGGCAGTCATGCCGTGCGGTCCGCGCAACGCCACCTCGACCACCGGCAGGTCCGCGGCGACGAGACCGTCACCGATGGCATCGATATGTTCTTCGGCGCGCACCGTCGCCAGGGGGATGACGGGATGATCGAGCAGCGGATGTCCGGCCAGCGTTGGCATCATGCCGCCGCCGCGAATGTGGGGTTGGTCCCGTAGCGGTTCAGCGCTTCGGGGCACAAAGCGATACCGAGGCCCGGCCCGTCCGGCACCGCGAGCATGCCGTCGGTGTCCAGTTCCCAGCCACCGATGACGAGTTCGTCGATGTAGGCCGCTCCGGTCTTGTATTCCACCAGATCGGTGCCCGACAGCGCCGAGGCCAGGTGCAGGTCGGCGGCCAGTCCGACGGCGGTGTTCCAGCCGTGCGGCACCAGGCGGATCCCGCGATCCTGTGCGGCCCAACCGATTCGTCGTGATTCGCTGAGCCCACCGCCCTTGGTCGTGTCTGGTTGGACGATATCGAAGGCGCCGGCGGCGAGATAGGGCGCGAATGCCTGTCGACGGGTGAGCACCTCGCCGCCGCTGATGGGTACGCGGGAGTGTGCCCGCAGCGCCACGAATCCGTCGATGTCATCAGGATCGAGAGCTTCCTCGAACCAGGCGATCTCGTAGTCGGCGAGCATATCGGCGGTGCGTTTCGCCCAGGACAGTGTCCCGGGGAAGAAAGCCTCCGAACCGCCGGCATCCACGGCCAGTAACCGGTCGCCCACCGCGGCCCTGGCGGCCGCGACCGTGCGTTCGTCGGTCGAGAAATCCACCCGGCCGAACTTCCACCAGCCGATCTTGAATGCCGAGAAGCCGTGTTCTACAAGCTCGGTGAGGTTCTCCGACATCACCGGTGCCTCATCCATCAGCACCGACGCGTACGGGCGTACCCGGTCGCGGTAACGCCCGCCGAGCAGGCGGCCGACAGGTTGTCCGAGTGCCTGTCCGGCGAGATCCCACAGGGCGATGTCGATGGCGCTCGTCGCGTGGGTCAGGGTGCCGCCGCGGCCCATCCAGAATGCGCTCTGGTGCAGGGTTTCGGTGAGCCGTTCGACCTCCAGCGCGCTCTGCCCGATCACTTGGGGGGCCAACAGGTCCAACGCGGCACGGATCAAGCCCTCCGAGGTGAAGGCGCTGCCGATCCCGACGTGGCCGGTGTCGGTGTGGACGGCGACCAGCGTGTGGACCACGTCGTCGGGTTGCAGTTCGTTCGACCATCCCCCCTCCGGGGTGGCGCCGCGCAGGCCGCAGGTGTCGATTCGGGTGATCTTCATGGGTAAACGTGCTCCTCTTCATCGTCCGCGTCGGCGGACGTCGTGTGATGGTGCGGGGAATCAGGTATGCCGTGCCAACAGCTGTCCGGGACGGCTGCGGGTGTGTACGGCGTCGGTGACCACCGCGACTCCGTTGACCCAGACATGGCGGGCCGCATCGGCGTAACCGTCGGGCAGAGACCAGGTGTCGGTGCGGGCGAGAATGCCGGGATCGATCAGCACCAGGTCGGCGTAGTGCCCCGCGGTGATGCGACCGCGTCCGGTGATCCCGAAGTGGTCGGCGACCTTTCCGGTCATCCGGTGAACGGCATCCTCCAACGTCAGCGTTCCGGCCGGGACGTGGTGGGCCAGATAGTGGGTGTGGCCGTAATAGAACAGCGGATGTCGGGTGCGGGCGGCCAGCGGTCCGGTGCATCGGGCGCTGAAGGCGTCGACGCCGAGGAGGAAATGGTCGTGTCCGATCGCCTCGGCAAGGTGATCCTCGGTGAAGAGCTCACCGAGGAGCTGGACGGATCCGAGATCCGGTCCGGCGGCGGACAGGATGTCGAAAAGGCAATCCCATTCGTCTTTTCCGTGCAGCTCGGCGATGCGCGGGAAGCTCAGGCCCTCCCACTCGGGGTGCGTCGCGCTCACTCCGAGCCGGACCCGATCCCACTGCCCGCGGTGGATGAAACGCCAGTAACGATCGGAGTCCGCGCGCACCCGTCGACGGATGTCGGAGTCGCCCAGCAATTCGGCGATGTCGGTGGCCGGTCTGTCCGCCAGCCATGGCGGCAACAGGCCTGCCGCCATGCCGATACCGTCGGGGTACGGGGTCATGTCCGCCAGCACTGCGCATCCGCGTTCACGTTCTGTGATCACGCGCTCGACGGCCTCCTGCCAGGCGCCCTCGGAGGCACCGGTTCCGTGCCGCACGTTCAGGTGTGAGATCTGCGCTCGCACGCCGCCGCGGTGCACGACGTCGAAGAACTCGTCCACCGCCGCGCCCAGTCCGGTATCGCGGTTGCGGATATGGCTGGTGTACATGCCGTTCCGCTTACCGCAGACCGATGCCAACTCAGCCAACTCGTCGGTATCGGCGAAGCGCCCGGATCCGTACTCCAAACCGCTGGAGAATCCGATGGCACCGGCCTCCAAGGCCTCCTCCAGCAGGCGGATCAGCTCGCTGCGTCGGTCGACACCGTCGTGGGCGGCGCGGGATGCCGCCGCGGTGCGCAACGCGGTGTGGCCGACGAACCAGAGCAGGTTCTGGGTGGTACCCGCGCCGTGCACGGTGTCGAGCAGTTCGCCGAAGGTACGCCAGCCGATCTTCTCGGCGTACCCGAGGGAAGCAAGTGCACTCTGTGCCGCGGGCACGTCGGCATCATGCAGTGGTGCGTAGGTGACGCCGCAGTTTCCGACCACCTCGGTGGTGACGCCCTGCCGGATGGTGCTGTGCGCCTCCGGATTACCGAGCACCGACCAGTCGGTGTGGCTGTGCGGATCGATGAAACCCGGTGTCAGGAGCATGCCATCGGCATTGACGGTGACGGTCGCCTCGTAGTGCGGGGACGTCCCGACATGGACGATACGGTCATCGACGATGCCGACATCGCACAACCGACCGGGCGCACCGGTACCGTCGATGACCCGTGCTCCTGTGATGAGGGTGTCGAGCATCGATATCAGAGCACCTTGCTCAGGAATTCGCGCGTGCGGTTCATCTGCGGCGCACCGAACAGATCCTGGGGAGCGCCGGTTTCGACGACTCTGCCGTCGTCCATGTAGATGACGCGATCGGCCACCTCGCGGGCGAAGCCCATCTCGTGGGTCACGACGACCATGGTCATGCCGTCCTGGGCGAGGCCCTTCATGACCGCGAGCACCTCACCCACGATCTCCGGATCGAGTGCTGAGGTGGGTTCGTCGAACAGCATGACTTTCGGTTGCATTGCCAGGGCTCGGGCGATGGCCACGCGCTGTGCCTGCCCGCCGGACAGCGAATCGGGGTACGAATCGGCCTTGCCTGCCAATCCGACCCGCTCCAGCAGCGTGTGCGCGCGCTGGGTTGCCTCTTTCCGATCACAGCCCAGGACACGCTGGGGTGCCAACGCGATGTTCTGCGCGGCCGTCATGTGCGGAAAGAGATTGAAATGCTGGAAGACCATCCCGACATCGCGACGGACGACCGCGAGATCAGTCCGCTTGTCCTGCGGGCCCAGTGCGTGCCCGTTGACGACCACACTGCCGTGCGTCGGGCGTTCCAGCCCGTTCATGCAGCGCAGCAGGGTGCTCTTGCCGGAACCGGAGGCACCGATGATGCAGATGACCTCACGAGGCGCGACGCTGCACGATACGCCGTGGAGAACCTCGTGATCACCGTAACTCAGTCTCAGGTCGCTGATCTCGATCATGTCGGCGGTCATGAGTGTGCTCCTGTCGGGGTGAGGGCATCGGTGACTCCAGGGGGCTGCACCCGTATGCCGAGGCGTCGTTCGTAGCGGCGGCCGGCGGCCGAGAGGGCGTAGCAGATGACGAAATAGCAGGCGCCGACGATGAGATAGGTCGCGATGGGTTCTGCCGTCAGTGAGCTGACGATATTGCCGGCGCGAGTGAGTTCGACAAGGCCGATCACCGCCACCAGCGAGCTGTCCTTGACCAGGATGACCAGGAATCCCACGCCCGGTGGCACCATGATGCGGGCCGCCTGGGGAAGAATGACCCAGCGCATCCGGGCCGGGTAGGACAGTCCGAGTGCGTGTGCCGCCTCGAACTGCCCGCGCGGGATCGCCTGGATGCTGCCGCGGACCAGTTCGGCGATATAGGCCGAGGCGAAGACCGACAGGGCGATGACGCCGGCCCAGTAGTCGGGCAGGCTGGCCCCCGGAACCAGCAGGGGGACGCCGAAATAGACGAAGAAGATGATCAGCAGAACGGGTATGCCACGGATCAGCGCGACGTAGACGGTACTGACAATCCGCAACACCTTGATGCTGCCCGTCGACATCAGGCCGAGTAGTAGTCCCAGGATAGATCCGAAAAGCAATGATAATAGGCAGATTTGGATGGTTACGACAGCGCCGTTGAGGATCAACGACAGATGCTGTAGGCCGAGTCCTTCGAACATCACGCCACCTTCCACTTGATGAATCGGGTCTCGATGAGCCGAGAAGAGCTCGCGATCAGCAGGGCGACGGCGAAGTACATCAGGCCACCCACGGTGAACGTCTCGATGGTGCGGAAGGTCGTCGACGTGATGCCCAGCATGGCGTGCATGAGGTCGGGAAGGGCCACCACCGACGTGATCGACGAGGCGAGGAACAACAGGATTGTCTGGTTGGTGATGGCGGGCAGCACGTTTCGCATGGCCGGTGCCAGCTGCACCTTCCAGAAGGTGTCCCGTCGGCTCAGGCCCAGGGCGGCGCCGGCCTCGGCAAGGCCCGCGGGCACCGATTCGAATCCGGCCCGGTAGATCTCGGCCATATAGGCGGCATTGTTGAGGGAGAGCGCCAAGACTCCGGCCGCCACCGGGTCGAGGTTGACGCCCGCCTGGGGGAGGGCGAAGTAGATGAGGTAGAGCTGCAACAGCAATGGGGTGTTGCGGATGATCTCGATATAGGTGGCCGCCGCGGCGCGCAGGGCCCGGACCGTGGATGACCGACCCGCGTAGAGCACCAACGCGAGGCCGCCGCCGCCGACCACCGCGGCCGCACTGACCGCGATGCTGATCAGCAGGCCGAGCAACAGGGGATGCAGATAGGGGATGAGGTCGCCGTAGTAGAGCTGCATGGCGGTCGGCTACTTGATCAGGTCCGGCACATCGACCCCGAGCCAACGTTTGTAGGAGTCGTTGGCGGACTTGCTGATGTTGTAGTTCATGATGAAGTTGTTGAGGTAGTTCAGCCACAGCTGATCACCCATCTTCGCTCCGAATGACACCAGCGACGGCGAGAGCGCCGGCGCGTCGAGTACTCGGACGGCGTCGCCCTGGCTGCGGCGGATATCGGCGACGACGGCCGTGCTCTCCATGAGGGCGTCGACCTTGTTGCTCCGCAGCGCCTGGATGGAGTCGGCCACGGCTTCGAAGAGACTTGCGCGCGCTTGCGGGAACTGGGTCTCCAGAATGGTGGCCGGGACGCTACCGCGGGTGGCGGCGACGGCACGACCGTCGAGATCGTCGTACGAGCGGATATCGCTGTCGGCCGGCACGACCACCAGCTGACCCTCCGACGCGTAGGGGCGGGTGAGCGCGACGACCTGCGCACGCTCGTCGAGATTGGTCAGGGCGGCGATGATGACGTCGACCTTTTGGGTCTCCAGCATGGGGATGCGACTGGCGTTGGTGGTGCTCACGTATTCGATTTCGGCGCCCAGTGATTCGGCCAGTGCGGTGGCCTTGTCGATGTCGAACCCCTCGTACTGACCCGAGCTGTTGAGCACCGAGTACGGGGGAGCGTCGGCGAAGACACCGATCGAGATCTTCTTGGAGGTAAGGACTTTCGTCAGTGTGCTCTCGCCGGCCTGGGCGGGTCCGTGCTGGCCGGACGAGGTGCATCCCGCAGCGGTCAGCGTGAGGGTGGTGGCGAGAACGGTGATCGCGACCCGAATGCGACGACGCATGACTCTCCTCTGATGGGTGTCGGATGGGAAGGCGACGGCCTGTGATCGGCAGCACGTCTTGGAACAGATTGGAGATTATCTATAATCTGTGATCGCCGCAACCCTGCGGTGAGCGGATTAGGATCTGAGTGCGCGGGACGACGGCCCGCGGAGCGGAGTGACGTCTAGTGATCGAGGCTGTGCAATCGTTGGCCGTAGCGGCGCCGGTGGTGTCATCGCGTCGTCACCAGGTGGCCGACTGGCTGCGTGAACAGATCGTCAAGGGCGCGCTGGCGCCGGGGGCCCAGCTCAAGCAGGATGTGTTGGCTGCCCATCTGGGGGCCAGTCCCGGACCGGTGCGAGAAGCGTTGCGGCAGTTGGAGAGCGAAGGGCTGGTCCATCACATCCCGAATCGGGGCGCCTTTGTTGCCTCGGTGAGCCCGGCGGAGTTGCTCGGCGTGCTGCTGCCGGTGCGGCTGGCGATCGAATCGTTCGCGGTCGAGGCAGCCAGCGCTGATCCCGATGTCGTGGCCGAGCTGGAGCGTGTGGTCGCCGCCATGGCAGAGGCGGCCGCAGCAGGCGATCTCGATGCGCTCAACGAATTGGATGTGGCCTTCCATGAGGCGATCGTGCGCAGCGCTCGGTCAGAGCATGCGATGCAACTCTGGGCCAGCGTGCAACCGCGGATCAGGATGCAGATTCACCGATTGGCCAAACGGCACACGACGCCCTTTGCGATCTTGGAGGAGCATCGGGTGCTACTGGACGCCATCACGAGCGCGGACGCGGCGGGACGTGTCGCGGCGTTGGACACCCATATCGTGGCCAGCGCCCGTGACCTGTTGGCGCGCGAGGAGGCCGACGGTGTCAGCTCGGTGTCGTCGTCTTCTTGAGAAGTAACGCCGGCAGGACGACCGTCGCCACCGCGGTGACCAGCCAGACGACCACGGTGGCCGCGATCCACGAGCCGATGCCGCTGATACTGATGCCGCTGGAGAACAGCGAGGCCAGGAACAGTGCGGCGAAGGTGGAGACCAGCCCGATTCCGCCGAGGAAGGCCGACGCGTAGCGGTTGGCCATCTTGAGGAAGAACGGGGACAGGATCGCCTGGGCGACGGTGAAGATCACCACCGCGGTCAGGAACCCGAGCGGTCGCAGTGTCACGCCGGAGACCAGCCAGGATGCCACCAACAACCCGATGGCCGACGAGCCCAGGAAGATGGCGATGCGCAGCAGGAATCTGACCACGTGCTGAGCCTAACCGCGGTGGGAGCGTTCCGCGGGCGCTGTGCGAACATAGGTGCCGCGCAGTGCGCCGGGGCGGTAGCTCAGTTGGTTAGAGCCGGGGACTCATAATCCCTTGGTCGCGGGTTCGAGCCCCGCCCGCCCCACTTCAATGGGTGCTGTTCAAGATCGAATCTCGGAACTCAGCGCTTACTCATCCTTCTATGACGGTCTACTCAGGTCGTACGGCCTGCCGCCATGCCTTACGCACCGCGATGAGCGCTTCGGTTACTGAGACAGTTAGGCGGGTCTGCCCGGCCAGTTGCGCCTGCCACTCGGCGTCCGTCGGGGCTCGGTCGAACATGTGCTGAGTCGGTGTCTTATTGGTCGGTCCGTACCGCCGAAACAGGGCGGCGGCGTCTGCGTCGATGGCGCCGAGTCGGCTCAGCGCCCACAGGTCCCAGAGGTCGCGGGCCGCGTGTCGGTCCGTCCATGTTGCCGTCTTCGACGCCGCGAACGCGGTGAGCGTGGGCACAAGTAGTTCAGCCGCGGGTGCATCGGCATAGCGCTGAAACAGATCGCGGCGTTCCGTCGGCCAGACCACCCGGTCGCGCGCCGATAGCAGTTGAAGGCGAACCGCGCGCCCGTCCGAGGGGCGCAACAGCACTGGCAGGGTGTCTGCGGTAGCACTGAGTGCGGGTTCCACGGTCAGCCTGCCGTGGGTGCGCGCGACGGCGCGCGGGAGTGCGGAGTCGAGCTCGTTGGCCAGCTCCTTGCGCCTGCCGACGGCGATGAGGTCGATGTCCTCACTCAGCCGTCCGTCGGGGAGGAAGGTGCGGGCCAGGGCGGTGCCGCCGATGAAATGGACTCGGTCACCGAACTCACGGCTGAGGAACGCGAGGATATGGGAGATGAGGTGGTCTCGCTCGACCTGCTCGGCGGATACGCCGAACTGCGTTGCTATCAAGTCGCGTTCGTCAGGATCCATGATCAACTCGCGCCCAATCCTCCGCCCGGCGCAGGGAGGCAAGGCGGCGTTGTTCGGTGGCGAGCTGACGCAAACGGTGTGGATCCGCTCGTGCGTAGAGAACTTCGACGGCGGCCGGTACCTCGGCTGCGCTGTCGCCGAGGGTGGGACGGTGCGCGAGATCCAGGATTGTCTGTTCGGGGGTCGTCGTCAGTGTGGGGCCCAGGTCAGTGCGGATGCGTTCGACGTCCAGCGCTGCGGTGTTGCGTTGGACGAACCGAACGACCGCCGGCCGGTCGGTGAGCCTGATCGGGCGGTGTTGGCGGGGTACCGCCACGATGGCGGTTGCCAAAGCGCGGGGGATAGCGCCGTGTAGACGTGCGGCGCTGAGTCCCATGACGGCGATGTCGTCATGGCCGTAGATCGTGGTGGCGATCCCGGCAGCGGCGGCTTCCAGATCAGGAATCCATCTGCGGCCCAGCATTTCTTGGGGGATGACGACGTAGTAGCCGTTGGCGAGGCGATGGAGCAGGCCGTGTTCGTGGAGCCGCGCGATCTCGGGACCTGGGTACGCGTAGGTGTCCTCGGCCTGCCCGGTGCGGAAGGTGCGCAGTGGGCGCGCGGCGAGCACGGTGGGAACCGCCGTGCTGTGTTGCCTTGCCATATTTCACCTCCTCCAGTATGCGAATCATAGGCTGATAGCCTACAAAATGCATATTCAGAAGCTTGACCGCACGCAGGCTGCGCGCTCAGCGACAATCACGCGCGGCATTTCAAATCCGCGCAGGGCATCGTTGCCGACTTCATCGCGGTGAGCCGCGCCATTTCCTGCCTCGGGGGCGCAGGGAACAGAAATCGCGTCGGCCTGCCGGCGGGCATACCCGCGACGACCCCTGCCCGCCAGATCGATGACCCCGGTCAAATTCGGTGGACACGTCCTACCCGGGTGGTTACCTTCGTCGCTCGAAGACACGTATGTCCGAGCGAGGTGAATCGATGACGGTCCGAGGAACGGCAGCCGACGCAGGTCGGCCGTCCCGCGCACGCACCCAGACCGAATCAATCGCAAGGAGTACCCCTCGTGGACCTTCCACGTATCTTCACCATTCGCGAAAGCAGCCACCGCATCCACAACCCGTTCACCGCTGACAAGCTCGCCGCCTTGGGGCAGGCGCTGCGTCTGACGCCAGAGACGCGCGTGCTCGACCTCGCCAGCGGGTCGGGTGAAATGCTTTGCACATGGGCGCGCGATCACCGCGTCACGGGGACCGGCGTCGACATCAGCACGGTGTTCACCGAGCAGGCCCGGGCCCGTGCCGCTGAACTCGACGTCACCGACCGGGTCACGTTCGTGCGCTCCGACGCCTCCGGCTTCGTGTCGCCGAAGTCGGTTGATCTTGCCGCCTGCGTCGGCGCCACTTGGATCGGAGGTGGCGTGGACGGCACCGTCGAGCTGCTGAACCGCAGTCTTCGTCCCGGCGGTGTGATGCTGATCGGTGAGCCGTACTGGCGTCATGAGGTGCCCAGCACGCACATCGCCACGGCATGCGGTGCGGGTGGCCCGGGCGACTTCCTGGTCTTGCCGGAGCTGATCGAGCGGTTCGGCGGTCTCGGATTCGACGTCGTGGAAATGGTGTTGGCCGATCAGGACAGCTGGGACAGGTACCAGGCGGCGCAGTGGCTCAACCTCCGCCGTTGGCTCGATGACAATCCACGCGACGAACTGGCCGCCGAGGTACGCGCTGAGCTGTCCACCGACCCGGCCCGCTACACGCGGTATCAGCGTGAACATCTCGGGTGGGGAGTCTTCGCACTGATGGCGCGCTGACGCCGCCACAGGCGCGGGTCCGAGCCGCCTACGGCCGGACCCGCGCTCTTCCCGCCCCGCACCAATCCTGTGGATCAGCTGCTAAATCCCTGTGAGCGAGGCTCTTTCGGGCGCGGCGATATCTGTTGTGGACTCCGACCCCATACCGTAGTGTCAACTAAGTTTATTAGCGTTCCTAACGGGATTGCCGCTGCCGGCATCGGTCGACGCTGATGAAAGGGTAACGGATGCAAAGGGTTTCCCTCGGAAGCCACTTGATGCGGCGATGGCCGTACGTCACGGCGGTCGTCGTCATCGCGATCGCAGGATTCGCCGTCTACCGCCTACATGGCGTCTTCGCATCGCAGGATGTCGTCTCCACACCCAACGGTGCTGCGGACCAGATCGTCCCGTTCAACCCCAAGCACGTGGTGTTGGAGGTATACGGCCCGCCCGGAGCCGCGGCCACCATCACCTATCTCGATGTCGACGCCCAGCCGCAGCGCGCCGACGACGTCGGCCTGCCGTGGGCCTACGACGCGACGACAACCCAACCCGCCGTCTTCGTCAACATCACTGCCCAGGGCACCGGCGACTGGATCGGCTGCCGCATCACCATCGACGACGAAGTCAAAGACCAGCGAACCGCCGACAACGTCAACGCCTTCACCTATTGCTTGGACAAGTCCGGATGAGCAGCAATCGCATTCCCGATTTCCTCCGCCGGTACTCCGTGCTCATCGCGCTGTTCTGGCTCGCCCTGGCCGTCGTCACCAACGTTTTCGTCCCACAGCTGGAGACCGTCGCCGAACAACACAACGTCTCGCTGAGCCCCAAGGACGCACCCTCGCTGCAAGCCAGCAAGCAGATCGGCAAGGTCTTCCAGGAGTTCGACTCCGACAGTTCGGCGATGATCGTCCTGGAGGGCGACCAACCGCTGGGCGCCGAGGCGCACCACTACTACGACGACCTGGTCGCCAAGCTCTCGGCCGACACCACACACGTCCAGCACATCGACAACTTCTGGGGTGACCCGCTGACCGCGGCCGGCTCCCAGAGCTCCGACGGTAAGGCCGCGCTGGTCCAGCTCTACCTGGCCGGCAACCAGGGGGAGTCGCTGGCCAACGAATCCGTCGACGCGGTGCGCGATATCGTCGCCGACAGCCCGCCGCCGGAGGGCCTGCGGGTGTACGTCACCGGCGCGGCACCACTGGTCACCGATCAATTCGAGGTCGGCCGGCATGGCACGCTGAAGACCACCATCATCACGCTCTTGGTCATCGCGGTCATGCTGTTCTGGCTCTACCGCCGCCTCACGACGGTGTTCCTGGTGATCTTCACGGTGATGATCGAGCTCACTGCCTCACGCGGCGTGGTCGCGGTGCTCGCCAACGCCGGGATCATCGAGTTGTCGACGTACTCCACCAACCTGCTCACCCTGCTGGTCATCGCCGCGGGCACCGACTACGCGATCTTTCTGCTCGGCCGATTCCACGAGGCGCGCTACGCCGGTCAGGATCGTGTACAGGCGTTCAACACCATGTACCACGGCACCGCACACATCATCTTGGGCTCGGGCCTGACGATCGCCGGGGCCGTGCTGTGTCTGACCTTCACCCGGCTGCCGTACTTCCAAAGCCTGGGTGTCCCGGCCGGAACCGGTGTGCTGGTCGCCGTCGTGGCCGCATTGACCCTGGCGCCCGCACTGCTGTCCATCGGCAGGCATTTCGGGCTTTTCGAACCGGCCCGCCCGATGCAGACCCGCGGGTGGCGGCGGATCGGCACGGCGATCGTCCGGTGGCCCGGGCCGATCCTGGCCGCCACCGTCGCCATCGCGCTCATCGGTCTGCTTGCACTCCCGCAGTACAAGACAAGCTACGACGCCAAGCCTTACCTGCCGGCGAGCGCTCCCGCCAATGTCGGCTACACGGCCGCGGCGCAACACTTTTCGCAAGCCAGACTCAATCCCGAACTGCTGATGATCGACACCGACCACGATCTGCGCAATTCCACCGACATGATCCTGCTGGAACGGGTGGCCAAGGCGGTCTTCCACACCGACGGCATCGCCCAGGTCCAGTCGATCACCCGACCGCTGGGCACGCCGCTGGATCACACCTCGATCCCGTTCCAGATCAGCGCGAGCAGCGCATCACAGATCAACAATCTGCCGTTCCAACAGGCCCGTGGCCAAGATCTGCTCAAACAAGTCGATGTGATCAATAATTCGATCGACATCCTGCGCCAGCAGTACGCGCTGCAACAACAGTCCAGCGCCGTCACCGACGCCCAGTCCAAGGCCTTCGAGCAGACCGTCCAGACCGCCGAGGATCTGCGTGACAAGATCGCCAACTTCGACGACCAGTTCCGGCCGCTGCGCAACTACTTCTATTGGGAACCGCACTGTTTCGACATCCCGATGTGCGCGGCGATCCGCTCACTGTTCGACGCCCTGGACGGTGTCGACGCCCTCACCGACCAGCTGAACAACGTCTCGGGCAGTATCGCCCAGCTCGACGCGCTCCAACCCAAGCTGTTGGCCCTCATCCCGCCGCAGATTCAGAGTCAGGAAACCAACCGCGATCTGACGATGACCAATTACGCCACCACCTCGGGGCTCAACGATCAGGCCGCGGCCGCACTCGAGAACGCCACGGCACTGGGCAAGGCGTATGACGCATCCAAGACCGACGACTCGTTCTACCTGCCGCCAGAAGCCTTCACCAATCCCGAATTCGTCCGCGGCATGAAGCTGTTCATGTCACCGGACGGCAAAGCGGCCCGCATGATCATCACCCACGATGGCGATCCCGCCACGCCCGAAGGCATTTCGCATATCGACGCGATCCGGCACGCTGCGCAAGAGGCCGTGAAGGGCACCCCGCTGGCCGGTTCGAAGATCTATCTGGCCGGTACCGCCGCCACCTACAAGGATATTCAGGACGGCGCCAAGTACGACCTGATGATCGCGGCAATCGCGGCACTGTCGTTGATTCTGCTGGTGATGGTGTTCATCACCAGGAGCATCGTCGCCGCACTGGTCATCGTCGGCACGGTGGCGCTGTCACTGGGCGCATCGTTCGGTCTGTCGGTGTTGATCTGGCAGGACATCCTGGGCACCGAATTGTTCTGGATCGTGTTGGCGCTGGCCATCATTCTGTTGCTCGCGGTCGGCTCGGACTACAACCTGCTGCTGATATCGCGGTTCAAGGAGGAGATCGACGCCGGCTTGAACACCGGCATCATCCGCGCGATGGGCGGATCGGGAGCGGTGGTGACGGCCGCCGGTCTGGTGTTCGCGGCCACCATGGCGTCCTTCGTGTTCGCCGATCTGAAAATCCTGGGACAGATCGGTACGACGATCGCGCTGGGATTGTTGTTCGACACGCTGATCGTGCGGTCGTTCATGACGCCGGCCATCGCCGCGCTGCTGGGCCGGTGGTTCTGGTGGCCGCTGCGGGTGCGGCAGCGCCCGGCCAGCGCGACGGTCCGGCCGCGTTCATCGGTGCAGCAGCTGCCGCTCTGGGAGGACGGCGATCCGGTGGTGTCTAGGACGTGACGGTGATGCCGTCGAGCGTGCGCTTCAACCGCGCGACGCGGCGCAACTGAGCCGCCATGTTCATCGATGTGAGCATGGGGATACCGCCGATGAAGGTACGGAACGACGGATTGCCGCCATGCACGTGAAGCTCATACAGGCAGCCGACCACATAGAAGAAGCCCATGCAGAACAGCGTCGCGGGGATCGCCAGCGCCAGGGGAGAGCGTGCGTCGGCGACCAATTCGCGCGCGTAGTCGTATTCGTCCCGGGTGATCGGCTCGCGCTTGCGCACCTTGGCCAGGACCGCCTTATGGGCACCGACCTGTTCACCCATCGGGTGCGGTGTCCGGTTCTCCAGGCGGGTGATGTAGACGAAGACGCAGGCGGCGAACACCGCCGCCATGATGCCGTCGAGGATTGTCAGCTCGCCCCAGATCATCGGTAGCCCCTCCTACAGTCCGAGATGTAGAAGGTTACCTTAGCTAACTGTGTAATCCCTGCGAGTGCGATCACCCAGCCCATACGTCCTCGACGTAATGGTCGGAGGCCACCATCGCCTCCAGCCAGTCGCGTGCCCCGTCGTCATCGGCACCGGTGCGGGCCCGGTAGATACCCCGAAACGCCTCGCGCACAGCCGGAGCCATCTTCGCGCCGTCACCACACACGAAGACGTGGGTGTCTTTGGCGGGATCACCGATGAGGTCCCAGACATCGTCGGCATCGGCGGCAATCCGATCCTGCACATAACGCACACCGGCCTGGGGAGCCCGTGAGAACGCCGGCCGCATCGCGACGATGCCCTGCCGTTCGGCATCCTCGAACAAATCGCGGAAGATGTAGTCGACGTCGGGATCGCGGACGCCGAAGAAGCACAGCGCCGGCGAGAAGGGGGCGCCACTCTGCTTGGCCGCCAGCCGATCCCCGAGAAAACCGCAGAACGGTGCCACCCCGGTGCCCGCACTCACCAGAATCACGTTCTTCTGCGGGTCCGCCCCGGCGCGAAACGCCTGTCGGGCAGGGTCGACACGGGCACGGATGCACGAGCCAGGGGGGATATCAGCCAGATGGTTGGACGCAACCCCCTTGAAGAGTCCGCGACCGGATCGTGCCGGGGCATCCAGCACGCTGACGATCAGCGCCACCTCCTTCGGAGACAGCCGTGACGATGACGCGATGGAGTAATGGCGCGGGGTCATGGGTTCCAGCATCTCGAGCAGCTCGGCTCCGGTCAGCGCGCACGCGGGGAACTCCTGCAGACACTCGATCGGGCTGAGCGGGCAGGGCTCGTCGGACTCGGCCAGTTCCTGGAGGCGTTCCTGCTCGGGGCGACATGGGTTGGCGGCAGCGAGTTTTCGCAACTGGCTGCGAGTGGCCGGCTTACGTAACTCGACGAAGTGGGTGAGCAGTTCACGGACGCTGACTTCACGGTCGAGTGCGATCAATCGCCGCGACGTGCGACGCGGGTTGATCGACAGCCGGAGCTGCGGGTCGATGCCGAGCAGGTTGATCGCCGCTTCTACCGCCTCGGGGGGATTATCGGCCAGTACGGTCAGATGATCGCCGGTGGAGTAGTCGATGTCGTCGGGAAGTGTCACACGGACATATCGTTTGCCCTGGCCCAGCGAGTTGTCATCGCTGACAAGTTCGTCGTTGAGTACGACGGTCATCGGGGTCACCGCAAAGCGGGCGTCGATCGCGGAGGTGATCGGTCCGGTGATGAGGGTCAGGTCGTACAGCGGTTCGTTGCCGTCGGTCAGCGGTGCGGCATCCGGATCACCGAATAGTTCGGACATTGCCGACCACAGTGACGACGTGAACTCCTCCAGCACACCGGTCAGGTCACCCGAGGTGTCTGCCGCGCCGCGGGGAACCAACGCCTGGCCGCCGAGCTCGGTCAGCCTTTCGTCGATGGCGATCGGCACCGCCTGGTAGGTCTCGGTCCAGTTGTGGTCTCCGACGCCGAGGACGGCGAAGCGGGTGCTGTCAGACACGGTCGCCTGGTCACCGAACAGCCAGGTGGTGAATTCCTTGGCATCGTCGGTGGGTTGCCCGTTGTATGACGACGCGACGATGAGGATGACATCGGCGTCGGGCAGTCCGTGTGCCGCATCGTCCAGCGGTCCCACCGTTGTGGTGCAACCGATATCGGCCGCTTCCTCGGCGAGCTGGGCGGCCAGGGCCCGACACGTGCCGAGGTTGGACCCGTGCAGCACGGCCAGTGTCGTGCCGGCCCGAACCGGCGAGGACGCGCCGTCGGATGGCGTCGGTATCGTCACCGCAGCCACACTCGGGGTGCGCTCGGCGGCGGTCCGCCGGACCAGATCGACCTCGAAGCCGACCGGTCGTCGACTCAGCGAGCTTTCCCATTGCAGGACATAGTGTTGCGAGTCCACCAGGCGATACCGGTGCACCAACCGCGCGATCAGCATGGTCGCCTCGTGGAGGGCGAACTGCCGCCCGATACAGGAGCGTGCTCCGGTGCCGAATGGTTTGAACAACGCCGCCGACCGGCCGGCTGCCCGATCCGGATCGAACCGGTCGGGATCGAACAGCTCGACGTTGTCTCCCCACTGCGGCTGGCGGTGCAGTGCGCCGACCAGTACGGTGGCGGCTTCGCCGGCCTTGATCGGGTACTTTCCGCCGATGACGGTGTCCGCCAGAGCCATCCGGTCGAAGGTCAGAACCGGTGGAGACAACCGCAACGTCTCGCTGATGGCCTGCCGCAGGTAGCCGAGCTTGCCGATATCGTCGTAACTGGGTAGATGGTCATCAGCGGCTCCGAACACCGCGTCGACTTCGCGGCGCACGCGGTCCAGCACCGCCGGGTGGTGGATCAGGTTGTAGACGGTGTTGGGCATGAGCTCGGACGTGGTGAGTTGCCCAGCGATCAGGAACGTCATGATCTGATTGCGAATGTTCGCGGTGTCGAGCGTCGGTCCGCCATCGTGTTCCAGCATGACGTAGAGCAGGTCCGCACCGGTTCCGGTGGCGCGGTGCCCGGCGATCAGCTCGTCGAAGTAGTTGTGCAACCGTGTTCGGCCGGTGATGAATTCTGCTGTCTCACCGTGGTTTACCGCCTCGGTCAGCGAAGACATGAAGCACTGGGGGATCGGCGCCAGCCCGTCGTGGTCGAATGAGTCGAACCGGGCGCCGAAACCGGCCAGTGCCACGGTATCCATCGCCAGCTTCTGCAAGTCGTCGGAGACGTTCACCCGGCTCTGACCCACTCGGGCGTCCCACCGGCTGATCAGCTCGGCGTTGATGTCCAGCATCGCCTCGTGGTAGTTACGCAATCCGGCGTAGCTGAACCCCGGAAGGAGGACATCGTGCGCCTTCTGCCAGTTCGGTTCCCCGTGATACGCGGTGAACAGTCCGTCGCCGGCCAAGGGGCGCACGCGGTCCAGGGTCTGGGTGATGTTCTTGGCGAATCTCGCCTCGTCGCAGACCTCGTCGACGAGATCCATCGAGCAGACATAGAGCTTGCGGAAACCGTTGAAGTCGGCATAGAAGATGGGCCCGTAGCGCTCGCCCAGCAGGTCGATCGGCAGCGCGTACGGCCGCCCGGCCAGCTCGGCCCCGGCGGGCAACGGGTGTCCCTCGGCGGAGGCGATGCCGGCCAAAGTCGGCGGCAGCGACGGCACGAATTCGGTCATTCACGCAGCGTAAATCCTCATCCTGACCTTGCCGTCAATAATCGGCAATCAGCTCAGTCGTGCTTGCCGAGACCCTTCGCCATGAAGTCCCCGATCGAGAGCACCGCCCGCCGACGCGACATCAGCCGGGTCTGGACCAGCAGGAACAACCGGTTCGGCAGGCTCGGCACGATCATGTGCTTGCGGCCGACCGCAGCGAACACCCGACGGACCACATCCCGCGGCTCGGAGATGAGCCACTGCGGATACCGGTCGAACATGTCGCCCTGGGTGTTCATCAGCCCACCGATCATCACCAGGACATCGACACCGGTGCCGCGCAGCTCGTACCACAATGCCTCACCGAGGCCGATCTGGAAGGCCTTATTGGCGCCGTAGGCGCCGGTGAACGGGCTTGACGTGAGGCCCACCCCGGAGGCCACCAGGATGATCGATCCGCCTCCGCGGCGGCGCATCTGGTTGCCGAACACATGCACCAGGTCGGTGTAACCCCGGGAGTTGATATCGATCATCCGGCGGTGGGTGTCCAACGGCATGTCCAGGATCCTTGGCGTCTCCGGAGGGGTGAACATGTGATTGCACACAAGCACATCGACATCGATGCCGTCGGCCGCGCGCTCGATGCGGGAGATGGCAGCCGGGTCGGCTATATCGCACGCCACCACCACAACGTCGACGCCGAACTCGCCGCGTAACTCGGCAGCGCGTGCGGACAGCTCATCGGCGAGGATGTCCACCAGGATCAGATTGAGACCCTCGGCGGCCAACTGTCGCGAAAAGGCATATCCCAGGCCCACATCGCGGGCCGCACCGGTCACCAGCGCCCAGCCGCCGCGGTAGGCGCTGATACGTGATCGGCGCAGCGGTTTCAGACGTCTCCGGTGTGCCGGTGCGCGTACCATCTGACTCTCCTCGGGTGGCCTGTGCCGTCGAAGACACAGTGTCCGTGACACGCGAGCCGTGGGGTGCGGTTTCGCCGATGCTACTTGTCGGACCCTGTCTTTAGGATCGTGGTATGCCTCCTCCGACAACGCCTTACGCCGCTGAGGTGGTGAATTCGGTGTCTGATCGGTTGTCGGCGCTCTATGACGAGGCTGCTGAGTTGGTGGGTCAGCGTAATGCTCTTGATGGTCGGTTGGTGGAGATTGTCGCCGAGATCGATGGTGGTGATGGGCCGTCGTTGTGGGGTCATACGGGGTGTCGGTCGCTGGTGGAGTTGGTGGCGTGGCGGTTGGGGATGTCACCGCGCAACGCTCAGGTGATGGTGGCGATTGCCCAACGCCTGGAGGTGTTTCCGCGGTTGGCGGCCACTTTGCGCCAGGGGCAGATGTCGCTGGATCAGTTCGGGGTGATCGCCGAGCATGCCGCGGATGGTTCTGATGATCATTACGCCGAGTTGGCCGAGACCGCGACGGTGACGCAGTTGCGCACGGCGGTCAAGCAGGAGCCGCGCCCGAAGCCGCAGCCGCGGGATGGTGCGGTGCGGTCGTTCAGTAGGCATGAACACGATGGGTGTACGACGTATCGGATTCGGTTGCCGAAGTTGGAGGCGGCGAGGTTCGATGCGGCGTTGGGTGCGCACAAGGAGGGGTTGGTCGCCGACTGGCGACGCGACCACGATGATCCTGACAGTCGGGATGGTGTGGAGGTGCCGCCGTTCCCGGACATGGTGGATGCGTTGATGAGTGTGGTCGAGTCCGGCTGGGATGTCGAAGCGGCGGCGCGTCCGCATGGGGCGAGTACCACGGTGGTGGTGCATTACGACGTGGAGAAGGGGTCGGCGGCGCTGCATCTGGGGCCGGTACTCGCGGAGTGGGAGCGCCAGTTCCTGTTGTGTGATGCCAGTTGTGAGGTGTGGTTGGAGCGTCATGGCACGCCGATGGGTGCGGGGCGTAGTACGCGGACGATCAGTCGTCGGTTGCGGCGGGCGTTGGAGCATCGCGATGGGATGTGTGCGGTGCCTGGGTGTGGGGCGACGCGGGGTTTGCATGCTCATCATTTGGTGCATTGGGAGCATGGCGGTGCCACCGAACTGGACAATCTGGTGTTGTTGTGTCCGTTTCATCATCGGTTGCATCACAAGGGGGAGATCACGATTGTCGGTCCGGCGGATCGGCTGGTGGTCACCGATTGTGATGGTCGCCGGTTGACCGGGGCGTCGCTGGCCCGCCCACCGACCGGGCCGCCGCCGGATGTGCCCCCGTGCCGCGGCCCGTCGGGGGAGCGGGCCCAATGGATGTGGTACACCCCCTTCGAACCCCCTCCGGCGCAGGACAATTAGCCGGGCGCGAGGTCGATAGGCGCGGTCAGTCCAGGCCGGCCAACGCGGCCCGGGCGGCCTCCAGCTCGGCTTCCAGTGCCGCGACGCGGGCAGCCTGCTGCGTGCGCGCCTCTTCGATGACGGCGTCGATGGGCGTCGATAGATCCTCGTGCAATTCGCGCGCTGCGCGCGACACCGCCGCCGCGGCAACGGCCAGGCCGCGTGTCAGGTAGGTACTGCCCTGTTTGAGTTCGGCGTGCCACTCACCATCGGCGGTGCCGGTGACCGTCAGCGTCAACTCCAGCGTCTTGGCCTTCCTGCCGGCCCGCTTGACCGGCGCCTTCTTGGGCGCCTCGGTGCCGACCTCGTCGGCGGGGGAGGCCAGATCGGACGGCATATCGGTGGTGACGGTGTCGAAAGTCATTGCTAAGGTGAATCCCTCCCGGTTGTCGCCCGCGGGACGGCGGGCCGGTTGCACCACCGATTAGAACACACGTTCGACCTCTCTGGTGGCAAGGGGCGCCCGCCACGCCGAGGAGGGTGATTCAGGCGGGTCGCGCCCGCTTCTCGGCATACATGAGCTCGTCGGCGGAGGCCAGCCACTCGTCGAGGGATCGGTCGACGCCGAAGGGAACCCGGATCGGGCCGATGCTCGCCGAGACCAGATACGACCGCTTCCCGGAATCGTTGAATCTGGCTATCGCCGCAGCCATCCTTGCCCTCAGGGCCGCCGGGTCACTCTCGGAACCGGTTGTCAGCACACAGAACTCGTCGCCGCCCATCCGTGCGAGGATGTCGGATTCGCCCAGCGTCGTACGTAGCACCGTGGCGAGATCGGCGAGCAGGGCGTCGCCTGCGATGTGGCCCAGGGTGTCGTTTACGAGCTTGAGTCCATCGGCATCGATGAATCCCAGGGTGCAATCCAGCCCGTCGCGCCGCGCGGCGCGCAGTGTCGGTTCCGCCAGCAGGTAGAACCCGCGCCTGTTGGTCACGCCCGTCAGGTCGTCGGTGTGCGACAGGTGCAGAATCGCGTCATTGGCGCGCTCCAGGTCCGCCGTTCGGTCCCGGACGCGTTGTTCCAACTGTTCATACATCTGCACGTTCTCCATCGCCACCGAGGTTGCATCGGCCAACGACTGCAGCAGCCATACCTCGTGCTCGGTCGGGAGTCGTTCCGCCGCCCAGTAGTTCCCGATCGCGCCGACCGGGTTCAGTCGGCGTATCGGCACCATCGCCAGACTCGTGACGAAGGTAGGCAGGTACGCGGCGTGCGGGATGCGGTCATCGGAGTAGATGTTCTGGATGACCGCCGGCTGCCGGTGGGTCATCACCCACCCACTGATGCAGTTCTCCAGCGGGAACCGGCCGCCCTTCCGCAGCGGCGTGATGGCATCCTCATCCGCGTAGTGACACATGTCCCCGTCCCTGAGGACGAAGGTGGCGCCGTCGCAACCCGTCAACTCCCGGGCGGCGGCCTGAACGATCCGCTGGATATCGGTCAGACTTCGCGCCAGCGATAGTTCCTGCACCGCCTGCAGCAGTCGCTCCACCGCATGCGTGTCACCGAGGCGACGGTCGTCGGGTGCGCTCATCCTGCCTCCATCCGGACCCCCATCCGTGAAGTGGCGCACACCTGCGGGTCGTTTCAAGATCGTACTCCGCGCGGCCGGGTTTCCGTCATTTGCTGGACACTTCGCTGAACCGGCACGGAAGGGCCGACTCCGAGGTAAGTGTGCATTTAATGGCGGTATTCGGGCTCCACCACTCTGGTAAAAATCCTTTGCTGACCGGGTTTTCGGCGCGCCGGGTGCACGCTCGGCTCAGACGGAGACGGTTTCCTGTGGTGCCGCCGGGGGAGAAGTCCGCGCGGGACGCCGGATCAGCTGGGGCCACCAGAACCACTTGCCGAGTAGCGCGGCGATCGCCGGTGTCATGAACGAGCGGATCACCAGGGTGTCGAACAACAAACCCAGGCCGATCGTCGTGCCGACCTGTGCCGCCACCACCATCTCGCTGACGAACATCGACATCATCGTGAACGCGAAGACCAGCCCGGCCGCGGTCACCACCGATCCGGTGCCGCCCATCGCCCGGATGATCCCGGTGTTCAGTCCGGCGTGCACCTCTTCCTTCATGCGTGCGACCAACAGCAGGTTGTAATCCGCGCCGACGGCCAGCAGCACGATCACCGCCATCGCCATCACCATGAAGTACAGCTCGATGCCCAGGATGTGCTGCCAGATCAGGATCGACAGGCCGAACGACGCCCCCAGCGAGATCACCACGGTGCCGACGATCACCGCCGAGGCCACCAGACTGCGCGTGATCAGCAGCATGATGATGAAGATCAGGCTCAGCGCCGCGACCCCGGCGATGATGAGGTCGTAGTTATTGCCCTCCTGCATGTCCTTGAAGGCCGAGGCGGTGCCGGCCATGTAGATCTTGGACCCCTCCAGCGGCGTGCCCTTGATCGACTCCTTGGCCGCGGTTTTGATCTGGTCGATCAGCTTGATGCCGTCCGGGGTCAGCGGGTCATCGGCGTGAGAGATGATGAACCGCACCGATTTTCCGTCGGGGGAGATGAAGCTCTTCATACCGCGCTTGAAATCCTCGTTGTTGAAGATGTCCGGCGGCAGGTAGAAGGTGTCGTCGTTCTTGGCGTCGTTGAACGCCTCACCCATGGCGCTCTGGTTCTCCGACATCTCCATGCCCTGATCCTGGATGCCCTTCTGGGTCTGGTACATCCGCAGCATCATGTCCCGCGAGGACTCCATCGACTGGATCTGTGCGGGCATGACCTCCAGCATCTGCGGCATCAGTGCGGCCATCTGATTCAGGTCGGGCAGGACCTCCTCGAACTGCGTCGTCAACCGGTCGGTGCCGTCCAGGGCGTCGAACACCGATCGCATAGACCAGCAGATCGGGATGTTGTAGCAGTGCGGTTCCCAGTAGAAGTAGTTACGGATCGGCCGGAAGAAATCGTCGAAATTGGAGATGTTGTCCCGCAACTCGGCGATGTCGACGGCCATTTCGTTGGACTTGGTCACCATGCTCTGCGTGGTGGCGCTCATCTCCGTCATCAGCGCCATCATGCTTTTCATCGTGTCGACGCTGGACTGCATATCGTCGGCCTGGGCCAGCATGTTGGCGAACATGTTCTCCATGTACGCCTTGTTCATCTGCTGGCTGGCGCCGCTCATGCTCATCTGCGCCGGGATGGTGCTGAACTCCAGCGGCTCACCCTGCGGTCGGGTGATGGCCTGCACGTTGCCCACGCCCGGCACCGCGAAGATGCCCTTGGCGATCTTGTCGATCACCAGGAAGTCCGCCGGATTGCGAAGGTCGCGATCGGTCTCGACGAGCAGCACCTCGGGGTTCATCCTGGCCACCGAGAAGTGTCGTTCGGCCGCGGCGAAACCCTCCTGGGCGGGCAAGTTGTCGGGCAGGTAATTGCGGTCGTTGTAGTTGGTGCGGTAGCCCGGCAGCGCCACCAGGCCGATGAGGCACAGTGCGATGGTCGCGAACAGGACCGCGCCCGGCCACCGCACGACACCGGCGGCGATGCGTCGCCAGGTGCGGATGCGCATGGCGCGCTTGGGCTCGAGCACATTGCGGAAGCGGCTGGCGACGCTGATGATCGCGGGCCCCAGCGTCAGCGCCGTGAGCACGACGGTCGCCATGCCGAACGCCATCGGTATACCCAAGGTCTGGAAGTACGGCAGTCGGGTGAAATGCAGGCACAGCATGGCGCCGGCGATCGTCATACCCGATCCGAGCACCACATGCGCGGTGCCGTGGAACATCGTGTAGTAGGCCGATTCTCGGTCCTCGCCGACCGACCGGGCTTCCTGATATCGGCCTATCAGGAAGATGGCATAGTCGGTGGCCGATGCGACCGCCAGCGTCACCAGCATCTGGGTGGCGAACGTCGAGAGTCCGATCAGTTCGTGGTAACCGAGGACAGCGACCACGCCGCGGGCCGAGGACAGGCTCAGCACCACCATCACCAGCACCAGCAGTGTGGTCACGATGGAGCGATAGACCAGCAGCAGCATTGTGATGATGACGACGAAGATGACGCTCTCGATCACCTTGACGCTGCGGTCGCCGGCGATCTGCTGATCGGCCACCAGCGCCGACCCGCCGGTGACGTAGACCTTGATCCCGGCCGGCGGCGGCACCGCGTCGACGATCTGTTTTGCCGCCTCGACCGATTCGTTCGACAGCGCCTCACCCATGTTGCCGGCCAGGAACACCTGGACGTAGGCGGCCTTACCGTCGGCGCTCTGGGCGCCGGCCTCGGTGAGCGGATCACCCCAGAAGTCCTGGACATGCTCGATGTGGCGGGTGTCGGCCTCCAGGCGGTCGACCAGATCGTTGTAGAAGTAGTGCGCGTCGGCGCCGAGCTTCTCCTCGCCCTCCAACACGATCATGATCTGGCTGTCCGAGCGGTACTCGTCGAAGACCTGACCGATGCGCTTGCTAGCGATCACCGACGGCGCGTACTCGGGGCTCATCGACACCGAGCGCATCTGTCCGACGGTCTCCAACGGCGGCACGGTGGCGCTGATGACGCCGACCACGGCGATCCAGCCGATGATGACCAGCACGGCGTACTTGCGGATGAACTTGGCGATGCCGCCGCGGTTTTGCTGGGGAGTGACGACCGTCGCCGCCGAAGAGTCGGGCACGTCCGGTCTCTCCTCCTGACATGTTAGAGGTGCTTCGTTCTTACCAGATTTGGCCGCGATTCGGCAGGACAGGCTGCCCTAACCGGTGGTGCTGTGACGGCAATCTCGTCTTCGCGCGGCGGCGGAAACAAGTACCCCGCTACTCACCACCGGGAACCGCGACGGCGGCAGAGTCGATGCCGTGGCGCCCTGCAGCGCCACGGTAGGCCGGAAGGGGTTCCATGTACAGCCGCTCCATGTACAGCGTGGTGACCACCATCCCGGTCGGCAGTCATCCCCGAGATCTGGTGATCGCGCCCGACGGGAACACCATCTACGTGGCGAACGTCAACAGCTCCGATGTATCGGTGGTGTCCAGGGCCGAGGACACCATGCTGCGCACGGTCACCCTGAACTCGGATCCGGTGTCGATCGTCGTACACCCCGATGGCGACCGGGTCTACCTGGCGCGCCCCGGTGACGGGTTCATCTCGGTGATCGACACCGTCTCCGGCACCGTCGTCGCCGATATCGCCCAGGACCCGCAACCGGTGTCGCTGGCGATCGCCCCCGGCGGAGAGTGGCTCTACGCGGTCTGTGACTCCGTCGGCGCGATCAAGGTGTACCGGACCGATTCGATGACCGTGTCGGCGACGATCGCCGTCGGGGCCGCGCCGCGCAAGGCGGTCGTGAGCCCGGCCGGTGACAGCCTGTGGGTGGCCAACAGCGGCTACTCCCACCGCTGCAACGGCACGGTGTCGGTGATCGACGTGCGCGCGGGCGCGGTGACCGCGACCATCCCGGTCGGCAACGAGCCCGCAGCGGTGGCCATCAGCCCCGACGGAGCGACCGTCTACGCCGGAGCGGGGTCGCCGGGCCGGGCAACCGTGGCCGTCATCGATGCGCGATCGCGCACCGTCACCGATATGGTTGCGGTCGGTTCGGGGCCCACCGAGATCGCCGTCGGCCCGGACGGTGCGACGGTGTTCGTCGCCAACCGTGGCGATGGCACGGTATCGCTGCTCGACGCGGCCACCAGGACCGTCATCCGCACCATGAAGGTTGGTGGAAACCCGTCGGCCATCTCCGTGCACCCCGACGGCGATGTGGTCTACGTGGCGACGGGAAGCAGCAACAGCATCGCGGTGCTGGCCGAACTGAGCGCCGAAACCTATGGCGTCGAGCACTTCTGGCGTCAGCGCAGGGTGGCCAGCTGATCGATCTGATCGGTCGGCAGCACGCCGTCGGTGATGGCGCGCACCGAGAGCAAACTCAGGTTGATCGCTCCGCTGTGGTTGTCCAGGAACGCGGTGTCGGCGGCATCGCGGCCGGTGGCGATCCGGACCAGACTCTCCCTGGGCGCCAACAGGGTGGCGTCGACCACCCGCCACTGACCGTCCACGAATGCCTCGGCGACGGCGTGGAAGTCCATGGGATACAGACCCGGTGCGTACACCGAGACCAGCCTCGCGGGCACCTTGACCGCACGCAGCAACGCCACCACCAGATGCGCATAGTCGCGGCACACGCCGGCGCCGGCCAGCATGGTGTCCACCGCACCGTCGATCGGGTCGCTGGAACCCGGGACGTACTGCAGGCGGCGGCCGACCCAGCCGGCAATGCGCTCCAAAAGCTCGGCGGGCTCGGCCTGATCGCCGAATTCGGTACCGGCGAAACCGAACAGCTTGTCCGCCTCGGCATATCGGCTGGGGCGCAGATACACCGAGAGGTCGTGATCGGTGACCGGCGGCGGATCGGCGTAGCCGATGACGGTGGCCGAATAGTCGACCCGTAGATGACCGGTGCCCACGTCGAATTTGTGGATGCGGTTGCCGTGGGTTCCGGTGATCTCCTGGGCCTGGATCGGTTGTCCGTCCAGAGCGAAGCTCAGCGACTCGTAGACCTCGGCGCCCGGGTGCGGCGCCACCGCGATCTGGAATTCCAGCGTGGTGGGGGCGGTGATGTCGACCTCGAGCTCGGCACCGACATCGCGCTTCATGGACCGATCATGCGGCAGAAGCGGCCATTGTGCGAATCGAGGACCGAATCATTCGTTTTCGGAGTTGTCGCCGCGCGTTCGCGACGCCCGCCAGCCGCGCAGACCGCGATGAGCGGCAAAAGCGCCGATGACCGCGGTGACACACCAGACCCCGATGGCGGCGTAGACCAGCGGCGAGGACAGATCGCCGACGGAGGCCCCGAGCGCGGTGTAGACGAAGGCACGCGGCGCCGAGCCGATGAACGAGCCGATCACCATCTGCCACAACGGAACCCCGAAGGCGCCGAAGGTGTAGGAGGCGGCGGCATCGGAGATGCCGGGGACGAAGCGTTGGCCCACCACGGCCCACAGTCCGCCGCGGGAGATCAGCGCGTCCATCCGGTCGGCCCGTTCGGAGCCAAGTAGCGCCCGGGTGCTGTCCCGGCCTGCCCGCCGACCGGCGATGCTGGCGATGGTCGCGGTGCCGACGGTGGCGCCGAGGGTCACAAAGACACCGACCAGGGGTCCGAACAGCACCCCGCTGCCCGCCGCCAGCAGTGGACCGGGCACGAACAGGCTGCCCAGCACCGCCGAGACGATGACATAGACCAGCGGGGCGGCGGGCCCGGTGGCCGCGACACCGGCGCGGATCTCCTCCAAGTCGACGACACCCTTGATGCCGATCAGGTACCACAGGCCGAGCAAAAACGCGGCCAGCAGCGCCAGCCGGATGAGATGCGTTCGACGGGTTGACTTTTCGACGTCGACGGTCATACCCCGATCAGCGAATCGATCCACCCGCGCGCGAAGTACAGCAGGAACCCGGCGGCGACGACCCACAGCAGTGGGCTGATCTCGCGACCCTTGCCTGCCGCGGTCCGCACGATCACCCAGGAGATGAAGCCCACGCCGATACCGTTGGCGATCGAGTAGCTCAGCGGCATCACCGCCACCGTCAGCACGACCGGCAGCGCGATCGAGAAATCGGCGAGGTCGATATCGCGCAGGTGCGAGGCCATCATCGCGCCGACGATCACCAGCGCCGCCGCGGCCACCTCGGTGGGCACGATCGCGGCCAGCGGCGTCAGGAACATCGCGGCCAGGAACAGCGTGCCGGTGACCAGGCTGGCCAATCCCGTGCGGGCACCCTCGCCGATACCGGCCCCGGACTCGATGAACACCGTGTTCGACGACGCCGATGCCGCGCCACCGACCACCGCGCCGGCACCCTCGACGACGAGCGCGGACTGCAGGCGGGGGAAGTTGCCCTTGTCATCGGCGACGCCGGCCTGTTTGGACAATCCGGTGAAGGTGCCCATGGCGTCGAAGAAGTTGGTGAAGACCAGCGTGAACACCAGCATGACGGCGGCCAGGATGCCGATCCGGCCGACGCTGTCGAGGCTGAACTCGCCGACCAGCGACAGATCCGGCACCGCGAACGGTGAACCGCTCAGCGTCGGCACCGAAAGGCCCCAGCCCCCGGGTTTCTCGGTGGCCGACCCCAGATGCCAGATGGCCTCGATGGCGACGGCGACGACGGTGCCGGTGATGAGACCGATGAGGATGCCACCGCGGATCTTGCGGGCCACCAGGATGCCGGTCAGTAGCAGGGTGAACACGAAGACCACGGTGGGGATGCTGCTGATCGATCCCGCGCCTCCGCTGCCGAGGCCGACCGGCGGTGACGGGCCGCCGGTGGAGGCGACGAAACCGGCGTCGACGAGCCCGATGAACAGGATGAACAGCCCGATGCCCGCGGTGATGGCCAGCTTCAGCTGGATGGGCACCGCATCGAAGATCAGCCTGCGCAACCCGGTGACCGCCAGCAGCACGATGATGATGCCGTTGATGACCACCAGGCCCATCGCCTCGGCCCAGGTGAGCTCGCCGACCACCGAGGAGGCCAGGAACGAGTTGATGCCCAGGCCGGCGGCGAATGCGAACGGCAACCGCGCGATGAGACCGAACAGGATGGTCATCACCCCGGCGGCCAGCGAGGTGACCGCGGATACCTGGGTGAAGCCCAGCTGGTTGCCGGTGACGTCGGGCGCCCCGGACAGGATGATCGGGTTCAGCACGATGATGTAGGCCATCGCGATGAACGTGACGACGCCGCCGCGCAGCTCCGAGGAGATCGTCGAGCCGCGAGCGGTGATTTCGAAGAAGCGGTCCAGCCGGTTCACGGGTTCGACCTTAAGGTGTGCGCGGCGATGACGGGCGGTGGCGGGCCCATCGCAGGAAGTCCTGCGCGGTGAACACGGGTTTGCCGAGTTCGTGAGCCTTGCGGGCCTTACCGGACTGGCTGCCGGGTTCGGCGGTCACCACCACCTCGCAGCGGGTCTTGGTGACGGTCTTCACCGGGGCCAGGCCGGCCTGCTCGGCGATGCGCATCATCTCCTCCCGCGATAGCTCCCGGCCGGCATCGTCGAGTGCGGTCCCGGTGAAACACACCCGGGCGCCCGGTTGCAGGACCGCCTCGATATCGGGGCCGGCTGCGTGTGATCGCAGCGCCGGGTCGAGGATCTCGACGCCGAGCAGTTCCTCGGCGTCGTGCAGGCGCTGCCACACCTGTTCGGTGGGCTGGATCCGGCCGGCGGCGGCGCGCAACTGCGCGGCTACCGAGTGGCGGGCCGCGTGGGTCCACGGCGTGTCCGGGGGAGGCGTCGCGGACGACGGCAGGCCGAGCAGCGCCGGCCCGACATACCTGCTGACATCGAGCAGCGCCGAGAGCGCGGGCAGCCGGGCCGAGACCGGCGTCGCGGCCGGATCGCGGGTCAACAGATGGCCGGTCAGTGATTCCGGTGGATCGCCGAACGGCGTCGAACCGGTTGGCGTGACACCGGTTTCGCTGAACGATGTCAGCGCATCGGTGGCACGCCGCAGGGCGGTGCCACCGGTGGGGCTGGCCCGGGGCGCCTCGGCCCCGAGCGGCATCACCACCGTCTGCCCGAGACGTTTGAGCTCGAAGTCGATCAATCCGAGCGTCTCGTCGATACCCGGCCCGACGGGGGTGCAACCGCTGAGCATCGGGGCGATGACACCCCATGCCTCGGCCAGCGTCGGGGCAAGCAGGATGTCGGCGACGCTGATCCCGTATGCCGACCGCGCGTCGGCCAGATCGCGTTGCGGATTGATCAGCGTGCTCACCGCGGTGCCGTCGTCGAAGGCCACGGCCAGCTCGACCGGCCTCGGCCGCGACATCCTGCCCTCCTCGCCGACGGTGACGATCCCGATACCGCAGTAGCGTCGGGCGCTGCCGTCGTCGGGCTCGGCGCTGCGCAGGAACCGGGCGATCCGGCGGTCGGTCTTCAGATCCTTGGGAAGCACCGGCCGTTTGAGCACCAGGCCGCTCATCGAGGTGCAGCGGCTCAGTGCGACATAGAGCTGGCCGTAGGAGAACATCCCGCCGGTGAGGTCGACGACCAACCGGTCCAGGGTCTGGCCCTGGCTCTTGTGGATGGTGATCGCCCAGGCCAGTGCGAACGGCAGCTGGGTGAAGGTGCCGCACACCTCGTGCTGCAGCGAGCCGCTGTCGACGACGGGCCGGGTCGCCTCCCAGGTGAAGGGGGTGACCTCGGCGCGGCTGCCGTCGGTGAACTCGACGACCACGCCGGTTCCGTCGCTCACCTGCGCGATGATCCTGCCGAGGGTGCCGTTGACCCAGCGGTCGGCGGGATCGTTGGCCAGCATCATGATCTGGGCGCCGACCTTGAAGCGCAGGGTCTCATCGGCAGGCGGGTCGAACAGGCTCAGATCGCCGGTGTGGCGGGCGTGGTGGGTGATCTCGTCGCCGGGCAGCAGCTCCAGCTGCCGCCGGTTGCGGGCCGATACCAGCCGGTTCGTCGGCGCCAGGGTCAACCAGAACTCGTCGGCGGGCGGAACGAACTCCGGGTCGGTGCGGGTGTTCAGCTCGGCCAGCGCGTGCCCGAGCAGCACCCCTTCGCGGATCTCGTTGAGGATGGCGGTCATTCGGTCGTCGCCGAGCTGCCGGAACACGGTGGTGAGTGAGACCATCGGGAACGCGTCGCGGTCGAAGGCGTCCGCGGAGAAGAAGTACGGGGTGGCGTAGCGATCGGTGAAGAAGTCGGTTTCGGCCTCGGTGACCACCGGCGGCAGCTGGTACAGATCACCGACCAGGACCAGCTGGACACCGCCGAACGGGGCGCCGGGATCGGGTCCGTACCGTTGCAGTGCGGCGGCCATCTTGTCGAAGAGGTCGGCACGGACCATCGAGGCCTCGTCGATGATGAGGGTGTCCAGGCCCTTGACCGTGCGGGCGAACCGGCCGGGGTAGTAGCTGCCGGTTTTGATATCGGCCAGGCTGGTGGTGGGGGTGAAGCCGAACAGCCGATGGATGGTGTAGCCGCCGACGTTCAGCGCGGCGATCCCGGTCGGGGCGGCCACCACGACGGTGCGGTCGGTCTGTGACATGAACCGCCGGATCAGCGTCGACTTGCCGGTGCCCGCCTTGCCGGTCAGGAACAGATGCCTGCCGCCGGCGAGCAGTTCCATGGCGTCGCGGAATTCGTCGGTCAGGACGAACTCGCGGGGCGTCACCCGACGATGGTGTCAGATGCCGCGGTGCGTCGGCTCCGACCACCGCGTGATCTACCTGGCTTCCGTCTCACCGGTGTCTTGGTGCCGACGGCTGAACTCCGGTAGCTCTCCGGCGGGCGGGACGTACCTGGCTTCAGTTCTGTGTGACGCATCGCGTCAGGGGCTGAAATCAGGTAGACGCCGGATGTAACGCTGGGGCGTCCACAGCGATGAACCATGCGAGACAGCTGCTGGGCCGTACGGCCGGTGTCGGGGGAGATGACTGCGAACCGCAGTAGTGGCTGAGAATTGCCCTGCTCCTGATCTTCGAGGAGTCGATGCACCATGAGTGCCGCACGTGACGAGTTCCTGCGACGCGGCCTGGTGGCCGGCGTGGCATCCACCGTGGTGATGTCCTTGACCGCGCTGACCGTCGGGGTGACGCCCGCGCTGGCCGAGCCGGGTTCCGGTGAGACCGCGGTCGTGGAGACGACGGTCGTCGAGGAACCCTCGCCTGCCGGTGGTGGCGCCGAGGCCGGCTCAGGCGGTCGCTCCGAGGCCGAGCCCGCTGTCACCGCCGAGGCTCCCGCCCCGGCCGCCACGACCGTTGTCGCACCCGTGCCGACCCAGGCTCCGGTCCCGACCCAGGCTCCGGCCACTACCCAGGCTCCGGTGCCGACGCGCGCGGTCGAGCCGACCCGGGCACCCGCAACGGCGCCTGTGCCGGAAACGGTTGCCCCGCAGCCCACCCGGGCACCCGAGACGACCACCACCCGTTCGAGCGCCCAGGTGACGACCACGTCGGTCACGCCGCCGTCCACCAGCGCTGTGCCGTCCACAAGCGCTGTGCCCGGCACCCGGGAGCCCGCGACCCAGGAGCCCGCCACCCGCGGGGCGCGCACCGAGACCCCGCCGCCGTCGAGCACCGACGCCTCGGCAACTCCCACCACCGAGAAGCCGGCCGAGTCGACCACCGACGCCCCGGCAACTCCCAGCACCGAGAAGCCCACCGAATCGACCGGGTCGACCGAGCCGACCGCGGAAACCGAGCAGCCCACCGACACCGAACGAGTCGAGCCGATGGCCCGCGTCATCGAGACCGTGAAGCCCGCCGTGCTGGAGGCCCCCGCCGATGATGTCGTGCTGGCCAGCAAGGCCGCGCCGGTCGAGGTCAAGCCGGAGCCGGCCAAGGTCGAGGACCTGGCTGCGCTGTCATCGCTGGTCGGTCTGGCTGAGGAGCGCGATCGGCTGGCACAGGAGCGCCGTGAGCTGCGCGAGGACCAGCTCCAACTCCGCGAGGATCAGCGCCAGCTGCGTGCGGACCAGCGTGAGCTGCGCGCCGACCAGCGCGACTGGGACAACCGGGTGCGGCAGTGGAGCCCGGACTGGGTCCAGTACGACGAGTTCTACCGGCCGATGATCGTCAACCCCTATCGCGACCCGGTGCGCATCGTCTACGAGTACGAGAATCAGCCGCGCGTGGTGACGATCCCGCCGCTGCAGCGGATGGTCATGTATGTGGCCGACCTCGCGGCGTACAGCTTCACCGCGGTGGTGCTCAACACCGTCAACACCGTGGTCAGCACCGCGGTCGGGGTGGCCGTGGGCAGCTTCTTCGGCGGCGGGTTCATCCCGACGATCGCCAATATCGGGGCCATCGCGCCGCCGCCCCCGCCGCCGCTGTTCCGCTACGACAATGTGCCGGTGCAGGTCCGCTACTCCGACGCGGTGTACGAACCCTTCCGCGTGCAGCGCGTCGTCGATATCGGCGATGACGCCCGCTACGGGGAACGCCGGGTGTTGCTCGACGGTGCGACGCCGGCCTGGGGTGTGTGGAAGCAGAGCGCGGGCGGCGAGCGGATGTTCGAGGTGCACCGGACTCAGCAGTACCCGGGTCTCGACGCACCGCGGGAAGGTCCGCTGCCCGGTGACTATCGGCTGCGGCTGGCCGCCGAGGAGGCTCCGGCCACCGGGGGGAGCAACCAGACGCTGTTGATCACCGCGGCGGTGGCGTGCGCGGTGCTGAGCCTCGGTGCCGTCGGCGGTGCCGCCCTGCTGGGTCGGCGGCGGAGGATCTAGTAGCAACCTGTCGAGCGGCCAGTTATGACACGCCAAGGAGCGGCGGTTTCAAGGGGTGGTTGCAACAGTGGGTGAATCGGTCGGGTTGCAGAGTAGTTCGTGGAGTGCTTCGGCTGGTGTTTTCCAGCCCAGTGTCTGGCGGGGTCGGTTGTTGAGTTTGGTGGCGACGTAGTCGAGGTAGTCGGGGGGAAACACCGATAGGTCAGTGCCTTTGGCAAACCATTGGCGCAGCAGACCGTTGGTGTTTTCGTTGGTTCCGCGCTGCCATGGTGAGTGCGGGTCGCAGAAATAGATGTCGAGATCTGTCGCCTCAGCGATGGCCAGATGGTTGGCCAATTCGCTGCCCTGATCCCAGGTCAATGATTTACCCAGCAGCGCCGGCAACTGGCCCATCTTGGCCACGATCGCCTCTTGCACGGTCGCCGCGGTGTGATCACCGGGCAGGTGCAACAAGAGGGTGAACCGGGTGCTGCGTTCCACCAGAGTGCCGATCGCCGACCCGGAGGCGGTGCTTCCGATGATCAGATCCCCCTCCCAGTGCCCGGGGATGGCGCGGTCCTCGACCTCGGCAGGCCGTTCACTGATGCTGACCATGCCAGGGATACGTGCGCGGCGCTGCCCGGGTCGTCTGCGCGGGTGGCGTATCGCACGCCCGGTCCGCAGGTAGGTGTGCAGATCGCGCCGCAGATTGCCTTTGCCTTGGACGTATATTGCCTGGTAGATCGCTTCGTGTGACACCCACATCTCCGCAATATCAGGGAAGTCCAGCCGCAACCGGGCAGCGATCTGGGCCGGACTGTGAAACTCGTCGGTGAGTCGAGTCTGCACCACCTCACGCAGGGTCGTGCACAGATCCAGCTTGCGCGGCTTCGGTCGTGCGGCGCGGGTGACGCTGCGGTCGTGCGCGACAGTGGCCTTGTAGCGGGGACGCGGATCGTGCCCACCGCGCCATGACGCACCGAAGCGATATCGGGACCGATAGCCCGTACGACCTCGGCATCCGCCGTTGACAGCGATCTCCCGCGAGATCGTCGACGGCGCCCGGCCAAGGCGTTGAGCGATACACCGAATTGATTCTTTGGCCGCCACTCCTAACGCGATTTCCTCGCGCTCTTCAAAGGACAGTCGCGGCCGCCGGCGAGGTTGACCATCGGGTAACTGAGGTCTCACCCCGCCAGCATCGGCAAACCACCGCGAACCCGAGTTCAGCGACACGCCGACTGCCACAGCGGCTTCACTCACGATCAACCCGCTACGGATTTCCTCCCAGAACCGACGACGAAGACGAGACGATTTGGACGGGCGCACAACAGCTCCTCACAGGGACCTGTTGCAACCACCCCTTGAAACCGCCAGCCAATGGTGTGCCATAACTGGCCACTCGGCATCCTCAGGCGTGCACGTCGCGCAGACCGACCGCGCCGCGCAGGCCCGAGCAGTTCACGCAGCCGATACAACCGACGCAGTCGACGCAGCCGGCACAGGCCACACACGCCGCACATTTGCGGCAGGCCACGCATGCGATGCAGGCGACGCAGCCGACCAGCGCCGCGCACAACACCGAGAAGGCGGTGCCGACGACGGCGAATCCGCCGGCCACCCCGGCACTTCCACCGGTCGCGATCGAACCCGCGACACCCGCACTGTTGACCGTGGCGATGGACCCGGCGATCCCGGCGCTGCCGACGGTGCCGATCGAGCCGACGACAGCGGTGCTGCCGACTGTGCCGATGGAACCCTGCACCTCGGTGCTGCCGACGGTGCCGACCGATTGTGTGCCGGTATCGATCTCACTCATCAGTCGGCGCCCTTTCCGTTGTCGACCCGGTAGACCGCGCCATGGATGGCGGCGGCGTCGTCACTGGCCAGGAAGGCGATGGTCTTGGCGACGTCGACGGGATCCATCATTCCGCGCGGTGCGGCGATCCGCATGATCAGCTCCCAGTCGGCATCCTCGGGTGCGGAGAAGTCGGTGACCTGCGCGGTGAGCATCCCGCCGGGACAGACCGCGTTGACGCGCAGCGTCTCTCTGGTGAACTCCACGGCCATCGCCCTGGTCAACCCGATGAGCCCGTGCTTGGCCGCGCAGTACCCCGCCGAGTACACCTCGCCCTCCACACCGGCCACCGATGCGACGTTGACGATATTGCCGCCGGCGGCGAGCAGGTGGGGCAGTGCCGCGCGGCTGAGATAGAACGGCCCATTGAGATTGACCGCGAGATCGGTTGCCCAGTCGGCATCGGTCACGTCAGCGGTGCGCCGCATCTGGTGGAAACCGGCCACATTGGCCAGCACGTCGATGCGCCCGAACGCCTCGACGCAGTCGGCCACCGCCTGCGCACAGGCCTCGGCGGAGGAGATGTCATAGGAGCCGAACCGGCCGACCGGCACGTTGCCGAACACCTCGGCCATCCGGTCGGTGTCCCTTGCCACGCCGTATACCGTGGCCCCGCGCTCGGCGAAAAGGGTGGCCGTTGCGGCGCCGAGTCCGGCCGACGCCCCGGTGATCAATGCGACTTTTCCGTCCAATGAGGTCATACCCGGCACCCTCTCACGGGGCAAACGCCGGACGGGCCAGAAGCGCCCTGCAATACTGCGACGTGTGAACATACTTCGCGGATTGTTCAGTGCCGTGTTGCTGGCCGCTGGTGTGGCGATGATCGGTTCGGCCGCACCGGCCGGGGCGAACCCCCAACAGCAGGTGCTGGAGGGGGTCTACACCTTCAAACAGGAGGGCCTGCCCGACGCGGCGTGGTCGATCTACCCGGTCTGCGTGCCCGTCGTCGGCGACCTGCGCGTCGAGATCCGCGACCCGGTCGCCTGCCAGCTGACCATCAGTTCGACACCCAACAGCGTCGCCAAGGGTGGCATCGCGAAACTGGTGGGTGGGCAGTGGAGCTACAACATCAACTCGGTGGACGGGCTGACCTGTCCGGACGGCAGCACCCAGGCGCTGTTCGAGACGTTCGCGTTCAACACCATCACGATGACCGGCATGCGCACCGTGTCCCACAACCAGGTGTGTGGGCTGAACGCCACCATGCAGAAGTTCCCGTTCACCCTGACCTATGCGCATCCGCTGCCGATCCCGATCACCCAGTACCCGCTGATCTGCGAGCCGGGCGGCCTGCGCCGGTGCTTCTAGGGCTGCCGCGATGAGCGCGTCGCCCAAGCGGGTGGTGGTGTGGGGTACCGGTTTCGTCGGGTCGATGGTGATCGGCGAGATCGTCACCCACCCGAACTTCGAACTCGTCGGGGTAGGGGTGAGCAATCCGGCGAAGGCCGGCCGCGATGTCGGTGACCTCTGCGCGCTGGGCCGCCAACTCGGGATCATCGCCACCGATGACGTCGATGCCCTCATCGCGTTGCGGCCCGATGCGCTGGTGCACTACGGGCCGACCGCCGCGCAGGCCGATGCGAACATCGACCTGATCGGTCACTTCCTGCGCGCGGGAATCGATGTCGTCTCCACGGCCATGACCCCGTGGGTCTGGCCCGCGATGCATCTGAACCCGCCCAACTGGATCCAACCGATCACCGACGCCTGCGCGGCCGGGGGAGCATCCTGTTTCACCACCGGGATCGATCCCGGATTCGCCAACGATCTGTTCCCGCTGACGTTGATGGGGCTGTGCTCGGAAGTCAGGACCGTACGGGCCTCCGAACTGCTCGACTACACCAACTACACCGGTGATTACGAGTTCGAGATGGGTATCGGGCGCCCGCCGCAGTACCGTCCGCTGCTGGAGAGCCCGGAGATCCTGATCATGGCCTGGGGCGCAACGGTTCCGATGATTGCTCATGCCGCAGGGATCACCCTCGACGAGATCACCACGACCTGGGACAAATGGGTGACCCCGACCGACCGTCCGTCGGCCAAGGGGGTCATCGAGGCGGGCAACGTCGCCGCGGTCCGGTTCACCATCAACGGACGCTATCGGGGTGCCACCCGCATCCAGCTCGAGCATGTCAACCGGATCGGCCTGGACGCGGCCCCGGACTGGCCGACCGGCAACGACAATGATGTGTACCGCGTCGATATCGAGGGCACACCGAGCATCTCGCAGGAGACCGCGTTCCGGTTCACCGACGGTTCCGGCCGGGACGCCGCCGCGGCGGGGTGCCTGGCGACAGGACTGCGGGCGCTCAACGCCGTGCCGGCCGTCAACGATCTCCCGCCCGGCTGGGTGACCGCACTGGATCTTCCCCTCATCCCGGGCGCCGGTACCATTCGCTGATGGCTTCCGGCGCGGATACCGTCCTGCAACGACTGCTGGGCGGCGGGGTGGACGTGTGCTTCGCGAACCCGGGCACCTCGGAGATGCATTTCGTTGCCGCACTGGACAATACACCGCAGATGCGGGCCGTGCTCTGCCTGTTCGAAGGGGTGGCCACCGGCGCAGCGGACGGTTATGCGCGCATCGCCGGGCACCCGGCCGCCACCCTGTTGCACCTCGGACCGGGGTTGGCCAACGGGCTGGCCAACCTGCACAACGCGCGGCGCGCCCACACCCCGGTGGTCAACATCGTCGGCGACCACGCCACCCATCACGTCGAATTCGACGCCCCGCTGCAGTCCGATATCGAGGCGCTGGCCGGCTGGCCGGACGGAGTGGTGTTCCGCCCGGAATCGGCCGCGCAACTGGCCCCGGCCGTCGACGCCGCCATCGCCGCCGCGGCCGGACCACCAGGACGCATCGCGACGGTCGTTCTGCCCGCCGACTACTCGTGGGGCACCGCCCAGAGCCCCGGCGAACTCGTCACGCCCACCGCGGCGGCGGGCAACGACGCGCGCTCCGGTGCCGAGGCGGCCCTGGAGGCGTTGCGCGCGCACGGCCCCGAGACGGTCCTGCTACTCGGTGGTGCCGCGACAACGGAGGCCGGGCTGGCCACCGCGGCCCGCATCGCCGCCGCCACCGGCGCTCGCATGTTGGTGGAAACCTTCCCGGCCCGCCTCCGCCGCGGCCAGGGGATACCTGCGGTCGAACGGCTCGGTTATCTGGCCGAGCAGGCCGAACAGCAACTGTCCGGCGCCTCGCACCTGGTGCTGGTCGGGGCGCGGGCGCCGGTGGCGTTCTTCGCCTATCCCGGCAAGCCGAGCGGCCTGGTTCCGATCGGCGTGCAGACCCATGTGATGGCGCCTGACGAACTGGCCGAGCTGGCCGATCAACTCGGTGCCGGACCACTGTCGCTGCCCGATGCGCCCCGGCCGGAGCTGCCGAAAGGACCGCTGACGGTGGCGAATTGGGCGCAGGTCATCGGTGCGCTGCTGCCGCCGGACGCCATCATCTCCGATGAGGCCAACACCAGCGGGATGCTGGTGCCGGCGTCCACCGCCGGTGCGCCGGCCCACGATGTGCTGACGCTGACCGGCGGCGCGATAGGGCAGGGACTGCCGGTGGCCGTCGGCGCCGCGGTGGCCGCCCCGGACCGGCCGGTGATCGCGCTGCAGGCCGACGGCAGTGCGCTGTACACGATTTCGGCGTTGTGGACGATGGCGCGCGAGAACCTCGATATCACCGTGGTCATCCTGAACAACCACGCCTACGCGATCCTGCAGATGGAGCTGGCCAGGGTGGGGGCAGGCAGCGGCGACCAGGGCGCCGGTGCGAAGGCCCGATCCCTGCTGAACATCGGCAACCCCGATATCGACTTCGTCGCCATCGCAGCAGGTTTCGGGGTGCCGGCCACGCGTGCCACCACCGCCGAGGAGCTGGCGGCACAGTTCAGCGCGGCGCTGGCCGAGCCGGGACCGCATCTGATCGACGCGGCCGTCCCCGCCTTCATGTGATCTGGCGGGGCTAGCCGCGCGGCTTCTTGTGCAGGACGATCTGGGCCATCGGGATCTGGGTCTCCTGAGGTTCGGCCGCCATCCTGGCCGCCACCCCCGACTGCAGCGCCGCGCCGAACGCCGATCGGCGTTCGGCGGCGACGAAACCGGTCAACACCGGGATCACCGCGGCCTGGAGGAAATCACCCCACTGCGCCCCGAAAGCCACTGCATCCCCGTCCTTCTGGTACTGGCGCCAGAACCGGTCCTCGGCATCGAACACCTCGAGGTGCTCGATCGTGAGCTGTTCCAGCCGTCCTGACGGGGCGAACGGGGTGGTGAAATCGGCCGTGCGACGACCGGCGATCGGCAGCGACATCTGCCTGAGTTCGTCGGCGGTGATCACCGCGCGGGCCACCAGTTCGCTGAGTTCGGCCATCAGCGCCTCGAACAGCGCTCGGTATCCGAACTCGCCGTCGGCGGAGATGGCCATCGTCATCACCACCACGCGCCCGCCAGGACACAATTCCCGGCCGCGATAGGCGACGAACTCGTGCCAGTCCCTGGCCGCCAACCGCTCATGCGCCAGTCGTGCGGTGTCATCGGTGCTGAGCGAGGCATGGATGTGGTCGGTCACCACGGCGGGAATGCTGCTCAGCCACAGGATCGACCAGGCCGACCAGCCGAGGTTGACGGTGTTGGCCGGCAGGATCTGGCTGTAGAACGACCGTCCGACCGCGGACGAGAAGGTCGCGGGATCACGACGCAGATAGCTGTCCGGGTCCGCGCGCAGCACCCGGAACAGCGCGCTGAAATCGTTCTCCGGCACATCGGTGTGCGTCACCAGAATCGAGTGCTCGGGCCGGGTCCGCCCGCGCAGCGTGGTGATCGCCGCATTGAGCGGCAACAGCGAGTTGTGGCCGTTGGCCGCGCCGTAGTCGGCGATGACGATGGGCAGCGGCGGCTGCGGAATCGGTACCGCCGCGGCGGCGTCCTCGAACAGCCGCATCGCCTGCTTGAGCCCGGCCGCCTGCAACCGAGAGCTGGCACTGTAGTCACCGCTGCCGACCGGGATCGGCCGCACCACGACACTGGACTCGGGCATTCTCGTGAGGTTAGTACCGTCGGCCGCGGTGCGCCGCCGATGTCCGGCAGCGGTGCTGGCAGGCGTGCCACACTTTCCGCCATGCGTCCCGCCACCGCGCCACGGCTGCTCACCTTCGTCGCCGTGCTGATCATGGTGGCCGCCGGGATCGGCTTCGTCACCACCCTGATCCTCAACGCCTTCGTGCTGGACAGGTACGACGCCTACGGTGAGGTGCCGATCCCCGGCCGGGCCGAGCTGCACCTGCCGTCGGGTGAGGTGAACATCAGCTTCCACACACAGATTATCGGCAGTGCCGGCGGCGCGGGTCTGCCGATCCCGGACATGCGGATGGCCATCGATCCGCCGGCCGGGGTGCCGGAGCCGGAGGTGGTCGAAAACATCGGTGGCACAACGACGGTCAACAACGATGCCAGGGTCCGGGTCTGGGTGGCGAGGGTTGCCGAGGCGGGCACCTACACCGTGCGCACCGATGGTGACGTCAGCGCCTTTGTCAGGCCGCGGTTGGCCTTCGGGCATGGCAGTCCGCTGGGCCACGCGCCGTGGTGGTGTGCCGCGGTGTTCGGGATCGGACTGGTCGACCTGGTCATCGCGAGGGTGTGGGCCGCGCGGTGGCGCGCGAGATCGCGGCCGATTGCGCCGACCTTCACCCTCGGCGAGGCGGCTGCCTCCTATGTCCCCGAAGCCTATGTCCCCACCGATGACGGGATCCGCCTCGAAAGCCTCAAGACGCTGGCGGCGCTGCGCGACTCCGGCGCCCTCACCGAGGCCGAATTCGAATCCGAGAAACGTCGGCTGCTAGGCGGCTGATGACAGCAGCTGCGATCGCTCGAACCGACCCGCGGGCCGGAACCGGGCCACCACCTCGTCGGCGGGTTCGCCGGCGAGCTCCGTGATGAGCGCCTTGGCCGCGTCCGCGGAGGTCACCGACTCGAAGGGGGTCGGGTCGTCGAGCAGGCTGACCAACTTCCCGGCGAAGCGCGGGCTGGCGCTCGCGGCGGCGAAGAACAGGCTGCCGTAGTCGGCGAAGGCGGGGTCGGACAGGAACAGCCGGGTGACGCGCTGGGCGGCGCGGCCGCGGTGGCGGTAGAAATCCTCGAATGATGCCGTCAGCCATTCGGTGTCGAACGGACCGTCATGGGATGCGACCCTGTGCACCAGACCGGCGGTCTGGATGAGGCCGCCCTGGGCGCCCTGTCCGGCGATCGGGTCATAGGAGATCGCGGTGTCACCGAGGGCCAACACGGGATGGCCGGAGGCCGTGCTGCCCACCGCCTTACGGACCACCTGGGTGACCGCCCCGGTCAGCCACGAGTGCGGATCCTCGTCGATGACCCGAAACTGGTTGACCTCCGGCAGGTCCCAGTCGATGTAATCGTGATGCAGTCCGGTGGCGACCTGCAGTGCCGAGACCGCGTCGGTCACGGTGGCAAAACGCCGATCCCAGTCGCTGCCGGGATGTGCCCAACCGAGAAAGGCCCAGCTCGGGCCCGCGTCCTTGTGCAGATACGGCCCCCAGAACGATTCGCCCTGCCCGGCCACGACGGTGAACGCGTGGTGGCTCCCGCCGCCGACACCCCGGTGGGCGAAGACATCGGGACCATGCCCCAGACCGGTGACCGAGAACGCCAGCAGTGAGCGCTGCGGCCGGTCGTAGGCGGTGCGGGTGCCATCGACGGGAAACAGCGCCGAGAGCCCGCCGCGGCCGGTGGCGACCAACGTCAGGTCCGCGCGGGCGGCGATGGTGTCGAGTCGTTGCGGATCCACCGACTCGACCACGAAATGGCCGCCGCGACGGCCGAAGAGGGTCAGCCGGTCGTCGGCCTTGAGCCGGGTGTCGACCGCGACACCGCGGGCACCGTCGAACCAGCCGTCGAATGCGATCGCCTCGGCATCGTCGGCGACGACGCGGACGCTCTGCCCGGTCGAGGTGGGCGCGGTGGCCAGATAGGTGTTCAGTCCCAGGCTTTCCTCGGCCTGCTGGGCCTTGCCGAAGATCAGCGCGGTCCCGGTGGCGGGCACATCGTTGCGCAGCGCATGCTGCTCGCGGTCGCTGTAGAGGGTGACGTCGAATCCGTTGTCCAGCAGCCCGAGCGCGGCTGTCACGCCGGTCTGGCCGGCACCGATGATGGCCGCGGAGCGTCCGTTGGAAGTCGTCATGGCCACCACTATCGGTGCCGAGGCGCAGGATCGACAGCAACAGGCTCAGCCTGATCGCAAAAGGCGGGCTTGTCTGGTGGGGACCTATGTGGTGCTGCCGACGAGCCGCATCAGCGGGTCGGCGGGGCCGATGTCCAACGTGCACTCGCCGGGTCGCGGGTCGGGGACATAGGACCAGAACATCACCCCGGCCGCACCCTGATCGCGCATCTCGCCGAAGGCCTCCCGCAGGACCTGCTCACGATCGCCGACCGAACCGCACGATCCGGCTTCCATGCCGACCTCGGTGATCACCAGCGGCTTGTCGAGCGCCCGGGCCTGCTGCATACGACGGGCCAGCCCGTCGTACTGGTTTCCCGGCAGCGAGTCGGTGGACTCGTAGAAGTGATACTCCAGGACATCAATGCCCGGCGAGGCACTCACGTATTCGAACGAGTCGCCGGCCGACCCGCATTGGCCACCGCCGGCATGCCCGCTGAACACGGTGGTGCCCGGGTCGAGTTCGTGGATGCGGGCACCGGTCGCGTCGTAGAACTGGCGCAGCACCTGCGCCGAATCGGGCGGGCACGACCGTGCCTGCCAGGTGCATCCGTCATCGGTGCACAGCGACGGTTCCGGTTCGCCGACGGCGGTCCAGCCGGCCACCGCGGGTGAGGCCGCCCATCGCGTCACTGCAGTGTCGAGCCACTGCGCGAAGGTCATCGTCGTGCCCGGTGACCGGTGGGTGTTCCAGCCGTCGACATACCAGCCGTACTCCTTGAACGTGTCGTCCTCGCAGCTGCCCTCGTTGCTGGAGAGCACGGCGATCAGCATCTGACCGTGCCGCTCGGCGGCGCGCACCACAGCGTCCAGTGCGGTGAAGTCGAGCATCCCGGTGTACTTGTTGACGGCCAGGCTGGAGAAGGCGTTGAACCGGGTGAGCGAGTGCGGTGGGAGCCGGCTGAAATAGGTGTCGAGGTCGACCTGTGCACCGCACCCGGCGTTGATGGACCAGTCGGTGCCCAGCTGATAGGCGTTCAGGCCGATGGGCCACCACGGTTTTCCGTTGAGGGTGAGCGTGGTTCCCTCGACCCCGAGGGTGGCCGTCGTCGACGTGGTGGCGGCCAGCGGCTGGGGCGCGCCCGAGCTGGTGGGGATCGGCTGCTGGGGTGACTGCACCGAGCACGCAGCGGTCAGCGCCACGGCGATGCACGCCGTGAGGGTACGCAACCACGGGCGAGCCATGAGCTGACTTTAACCCCGCCGAACACCCGCTTCGGGCAACAAGTCAGCTACTGCAGATTTAGCAACTCGGCACCAGGGAAAATGCGCGTCAATTTGGCGAAATGTCGCACGGGCTTGCAATCTCAGCAAACAAAAATTCGTCCGCCCGCAAATCCCCTGCGGCGGGTCGCCGGGGCCCTAGTGGCCCCGCTTGACCCACTCGTCGTAGTTCACGAGCTCACCCCCGATGGTGGTGGTGTCACCGTGGCCGGTGTATACGACCGTCTCGTCGGGCAAGGTGCCCAACCGCTGGGAGATCGATTCCAGGATGGTCGGGAAGTCCGAATAGGACCGGCCGGTGGCGCCCGGGCCGCCCTGGAACAGGGTGTCGCCGGAGACGACGGCGTTCAATGCCGGCGCCGACCAGCACACCGATCCGGGGGAGTGTCCGGGCGTGTGCATGGCGTGCAGTTCGATCCCGCCGGCGGTGAGCACCAGCCCGTCGTCGACAGTGCGGAACGCTGCTTCGGGGTGCACGGCGCGCCACAACATCTCGTCGGCCGGGTGCAGGAACACTGGAGCGTCGAGGGCCTTGGCAAGTTCGGGTGCGACGGTGATGTGGTCGTTGTGGCCGTGCGTGCAGACCACCGCGACGACATTGCGGCCGCCGACCGCCTCGATGATCGGGTCGGCGGTGTGCGCGGCGTCGAAGACGATGACGTCTTCATCGTCGCCTATCAACCAGATGTTGTTGTCGACATCCCAACTGCCGCCGTCGAGTTCGAAGGTGCCGCTGGTCACCACCCGCTGGATGTCGCCCATCAGAAGACCACCACCGAGCGCAGCACCTCACCGGCGTGCATCTTGTGGAAGGCCTCTTCGACCTGATCGAGGCCGATGCGCTCGGAGACGAACTTCTCCAGCGGCAGCCGCCCCTGCAGATAGAGGCTGATGAGCGTCGGGAAATCGCGCTCGGGCAGGCAGTCGCCGTACCAGCTCGACTTCAGCGAGCCCCCGCGGGAGAAGAAGTCGACCAGCGGCATCTCCAGCTTCATGTCCGGGGTGGGCACCCCGACCAGGACCACGGTGCCGGCCAAATCGCGGGCGTAGAAGGCCTGCTTCCAGGTTTCGGGCCTGCCGACGGCGTCGATGACGACATCGGCGCCGAACCCGTCGGTCAGGTCCTGGATCGTCTCGATGGCGTCGAGATCCTTGGCGTTGATGGTGTGGGTGGCGCCGAACTCGCGGGCGGTGTGCAGCTTGCGATCGTCGACGTCGACGGCGATGATCCGCCGCGCACCGACCAGGGCGGCCCCGGCGATGGCGGCATCACCCACGCCACCGCAGCCGATGACGGCCACGGTGTCGTCGCGGTTGACCGCTCCGGTGTTGATCGCCGCGCCGATACCGGCCATGACGCCACAACCCAGCAGGCCGGCCACGGCCGGGTCCGCGGTGGAATCGACCTTGGTGCACTGGCCCTGATGGACCAGGGTCTTGTCGGCGAAGGCGCCGATGCCCAGCGCGGGGGACAGCTCCGTGCCGTCGGTCAACGTCATCTTCTGGGTGGCGTTGAAGGTGTCGAAGCACAGGTGCGGGCGGCCACGCTTACATGCCCGGCACTCACCGCAGACCGCACGCCAGTTCAACACCACGAAATCGCCGACCTCGACATGGGTGACGCCCTCGCCGATGCTCTCGACGATCCCGGCGGCCTCGTGGCCGAGCAGGAACGGATAGTCGTCGTTGATTCCGCCTTCGCGGTAGGTCAGATCGGTATGGCAGACACCGCAGGCCTGGATCGCGACCACGACCTCACCCGGACCGGGATCGGGGATGACGATGTCGACCAACTCGACGGGCTGACCTTTGGACCGGGAAATCACACCGCGCACTGTCTGACTCATGCCTATAACCTAATACGCGGCACCCGCCCTCGCCGGACAGGTGTCCAGTTTCCGGATGTCGTAGTGGCCGTCCTCGGGCTCGGACAGCATCGCCGTCAGCGTCTTGCGGTCCCACGGCCACAGGTCGATGGTGCCGTCCTCGGTGCGGTACCAGGAGTGGCACCCGGTGTTCCACACGGTCGGGCCCATGGCTTCGGCGACCGCGTCGTTGAATTCGTCGGTGGCTGCCTTGGTTACCTCCACCTCGTCGAACTCACCCGCGCGAAACCGGTTGAGCCAGGCCACGATGTAGCGCGCGGTCAGTTCGGCGGAATACTGCAGTGGGATCGAACCGGTCGGAGAGTTCGGTCCCAGCACGGTGAACAAGTTCGGGAACCCCGGGATCGCGGTCATCCGATACGCACGCGGACCCTTCGCCCACGCCTCGTCGATGGTGATGCCGTCGCGACCGATCACCGACATCGGCCGCATGTAGTTGTGCGCGTGGAACCCGGTGGCCAGGACGATGACGTCGACGTCGTGGTGTCGGCCGTCGGCGGTGCGGATACCCGTCGGCGTCACCTCGCTGATCGGGTCGGTGACCAGGCGGGTGTTCGGTGCGGAGATGGCGCGGTAGTAACTGCCTGAAACGACCTGCCGTTTGCACAGCGGCTCGTAATCCGGCGTCAGGTCCGCACGCAGTCGCTGGTCCCGGATCAGCACGCGCAGACCGGTCCGCGCGTAGGCCTGCACCAGCCGCCGGCGCCAGGACGGTGTGGTGACGATGTCGGCCAGGATGTTCGACGCCCACTGCAAGCCGTCGAAGGCGGCATCCAACAGTGCCGGCCAACGCCGCAAGGCGGCAGTCAACACCTGCGGCTGTGGCAGCGTCATCGGCGCCCAGAGCACCCACTGCGCCGATCGGGCGAAGTGCGCCACCTCCGCGCTGTCGGGCTGCAAGGCCGAGACCACCTGCACGCCGGTGGATCCGGTGCCGATGACAGCGACCTGCCGACCCTCGGTCTGGACGTCTGGATCCCAGCGGGCGGTGTGTATGACGGGACCGTCGAAGTCGTCGATTCCCGGGATGTCCGGGATGAGCGGATGATGCAGGACGCCGGTGGCGCAGATGACGAAGTCGGCGGTGATGGTGTCCCCGGCGCGGGTCGTCAGCGTCCAGGTGCCCGCGTCGTAGCGGGCCTCGGTCACCTCGGTGTTCAAGCGCAGGTGCCTGTCGAGTCCGAAACGGTCGACGATATCGCGGTGGTAGTCGCGGATCTCGTCTCCGCCGGCCCACAGCTTGCTCCAGTCCGACTTCGGGGCGAACCCGAACTGGTAGATCTGAGACGGGACGTCACAGGTGAGACCGGGGTAGCGGTTCCAATGCCATACGCCACCGACCCCGGACCCCTTCTCCAGGATGATGAAGTCGGTGAACCCGTTGCGTTGCAACGTGTATGCGGTGGCGATACCGGCCATCCCGGCGCCGATGACGATGACGCGCGGTTGTCTGGCGATCACGCGGCCGCGCCGATCACCAGCGCTGTGCTCATGAGCGTGCCGCCGCATGGTCGGCCGACTGCCGTTGCAGTCGTTGGATGTACCCGGCTCGGCCGGCAGAGTCGACCGAATGCAGAGCGCGTCGGTCGTCGATATGGTCGCGAACTGCCCGCTGAACTGACTCCGGAACGACGGCATCGGTGAGTGCCCAGAGTGGACCCACCCAGCGGGGTACCGAGGTGCGGGCCGCGCGGGTGCGCACGGTGCGCAGGATCGCGCGAGCGACATCGTCGGGTTCGACGGTCGGGAGGCCCGCGCCCAGGCGCACCCCGGATGCGAGCTCGGTGCGCACGGCCGACGGCAGTACCGCCGATATCGTGATGCCGGTGCCGGCGTACTCGCGGCGGGCGGCGAGCGACGCGCCCAGCGCGGCGAATTTGCTGGCGTTATAGCTCACCATGCCGGGGATCGGGATCATGCCGGCCATCGATGCGACGTTGACGATATGTCCGGTTCCGGCGTGCCGCATGGCGGGAAGTACCGCGCGCATACCGTTGATGACCCCGCGAACGTTGACATCGAGCACCAGGTCGGTGGTGTGGTCGTCCTCGGTATCGAACGCACCCAGCGGCATGACCCCGGCATTGTTGACCAGGATGTCGATGCGGCCATGAGTGTCGAGCACATCGGCGATGAATCGCCGCCAAGATGCGGTGTCTGTGACGTTGAGGTAGCGCTCCGGAGTGTCGATATCGCCGACGCAGACGATGGCGTTGTGGTCGGTGAACAGTTGCGCGGTTCGGGCGCCGATACCTCGTGCTGCGCCAGTGATGATGACGACCTTGCCGTCAATGGATGGTTTCACGAGACCTCGCTTTCGAATACCGACGGTATCCGAATACTTATAGTTCAATCAATACCCGCGGTCTATCATTTGGCCCATGCCGCGTCTGACCAGGGCCGAACGCCAAGAGCAGACACGCGCCGAACTGCTACAGGCCGCCAAGGCGCGGTTCCTGGAGCGGGGCTACGCCGCCACCAGCCTCGAGGACATCGCCGAGGACGCCGGGTTTTCCAAAGGTGCGGTGTACTCCAACTTCGGGAGTAAACCTGCGCTGTGCCGGGAAGTGCTTGCCCTGATCCACCACGAGAAGCTCGGTGAGATGTCCCGGCTGGCCGCCACCGATGCAGATCTTTCGGTCCGGATCGGTGCGATCAATGATTGGCTGGAGCGCACAGCCGGCGATGTCGGCTGGACCATGTTGGAGTTGGAGTTCGTCGTCCTCTCGCGGCACAACCCCGAACTCGGCGAGATGATCACCGCCCTACGTGACGAAGCTGCGCAGATGGTCGTCGCGGTGCTGCGGTCATTGGCCGAGGATCTGGATCCGACCGCTTTGGATGACTTCGGAAACCTCTTGCTGAGCGCGGGGATCGGCCTGGGCATCCAGCGCGCCATCGACCCGTCATTGTCGACGCGCCCGGTGGCCGATGCGATCACCCGGACCATGAATCTGCTGGAAACGCTCGGCGCGAAGAGCTGATGTCCCGCCGGATCAGCCGGACGCGCCTCCGGGTTCGGCGTCGGTAGCATCCTGCGGGTGGGTGCCCTCGAACTTCTCGACGATTGGCCGGTGTCGACGGTCGCTGCCGCGGTGGTCGGACCGGACGGCGTGCTCGCCGGCCGCGGGGACACCGCTCATCGGTTCCGGTTGGCCTCGGTCACCAAGCCATTGGTGGCCCGCGCCGCGCAGGTCGCCGTCGAAGAGGGTGCGTTCGATCTGGACACCCCGGCCGGTCCATCCGGTGCGACGGTGCGACACCTGCTGGCGCACACCTCGGGGGTGAGCATGCAGGGCCCCGATCAACTGGCCGCACCCGGCACCCGGCGGATCTACTCCAATTACGGGTTCGCGTTGTTGGCCAATGCTCTGCAGGACGCGACGGGGATCGAATTCTCCGACTACCTGCGCGAAGCGGTGTTCGAACCGCTCGGCATGGCGGGATCGGCCTTGGCGGGTGGGGCGGACGCCGCCGGCCATGGTGGCCAGTCCTGCGTCGACGATCTGGCGCATTTCGCCGGTGATCTGCTTCGGCCGGTGCTCGTGACACCGGAACTGCACGCCGAGGCGACGACCGTGCAGTTTCCCGGTCTCAACGGCGTGCTGCCCGGGTTCGGCTCGCAACGTCCCAACGACTGGGGGTTGGGATTCGAGCTGCGCTCGCACAAGTCGCCGCATTGGACCGGCTCGGCGAACTCGCCGGCGACCTTCGGGCATTTCGGCCAGTCAGGGACGTTTTTGTGGGTCGATCCGATCGCTGAGGTGGCCCTGGTGGTGCTCACCGATCGCGACTTCGGGGACTGGGCGTATGAGCTGTGGCCCGCGATCTCTGATGGAGTCCTGAGAGAATTCGGCGCACACTAGCGCAACACGCGTCTCACAAGGCACAATAGACACGCACGAAACAACTGCACATTTCGGTAACGCCAGGTCGTTGGGGAAGACGTCCCTCGTGGAGCCGAAGGAGCAAAAGTATGCGTGCGTCGAACCAGTTCGCCGAGGCGACAACTGGCGTGGTTTACGTTCACGCCTCGCCCGCGGCGGTATGCCCACATGTGGAGTGGGCTCTTTCGTCGACCCTGTCGGCGCGGGCGAACCTCAAGTGGACGCCCCAACCTGCCATGCCCGGACAGCTGCGTGCCGTCACCAACTGGGTGGGCCCGGTGGGTACCGGTGCGCAGTTGGCGAACGCCCTGCGGTCGTGGTCGGTGCTGCGCTTCGAGGTCACCGAGGACCCCAGCGAGGGCGTCGACGGGCATCGCTGGTGCCACACGCCTCAGCTCGGGCTGTGGAGCGGAGCGATGAGTGCCAACGGTGACGTCATGGTCGGCGAGCAACGGTTGCGCGCACTGATGGCCTCCGGGGCCGACGCGCTGGCCGCCGATCTGGATTCCGTGCTGGGCACCGCATGGGACGAATCGCTGGAGCCCTACCGTGGTGGCGGCGACACCGGCGAAGTCACCTGGCTCAACCGGGGAGTGGGCTGAGTCACACCAGGAGGCCGATTTCTGGTCGATTCGGGTTGTCCGGAAACGGGTTTCGCGCCTTACAGCAGAGTCACGCCTGGGATCCAGCTTCCTTACAGAATCGCTGGCTACTCTTCGCGCTATGAATTCGAAGACAGCGTTCGCCGCGGCCGGTGCCGCCCTGGTTGTCCTGTCCGCTGCCGGAATGCCCACTGCGGCAGCCGAACCCACCTGGACCATGCCCTCGCTGCAGGGCATGAACCTGGAGAAGGCGCAGGCCCTGTACAACGAGGCGGTCGGCGGCAACGGGCCCACCCTCAAGTACGTCAACAAGCAGGTCGCCTCGTGGAAGATCGTGGCGCCGGCGATGTGGGATGTCTGCTCGCAGTCGCCCGACCCGGGCAGCGAGATCGCCCCGCACACGGTCCCGCGGGTGTCGGTCAACGAACACGGCGAGTGCTGATCGGCTGATCCCCGGGACGTTCCGCGTCAGGGGCGCAGCACCGCAAGCGCACCCGGCACCGCAGACACCTCGACGGGCAGCGGGCAGACGAACTCCCCGTCGGCGTAGGCGTTGATTCCCGGGCAGTCGACCGTGATCACTCGCGCTCGCCGGGTCTGTACCTCGTCGAGATCGACATGGGTGCCCCGAAAGACAGTGGGGAACAAGCGGATGAGCCGCGTTCGGGATGCTGAGGCGACCATGGTGACGTCGAGCAATCCGTCGGTCGGGTCGGCGCCAGGACAGATCCGCATACCCCCGCCGTAGCTTCGGGTGTTGCCGAAGGCCGCCAACGTCAGGTCTGTCTGCACCTCGACACCGTCGAAGGTCAGCCGGAACGGCAGCAGTCGCAGCGCGGAGATCTCCGCGACCATCGCGAGGTTGTATCGCATCCGCCCGTGCGGCCACCGCATCCGGTTGGTTCGGTCGGTCACCAGCGAGTCGAATCCGGCGGCCATGACGGTACCGAACCAGCGCCGGGTTCCGTCGGCGCCGACGATGCGTCCCAGATCCACCGTCGCGGCCCGACCGTCGACGACGATATCGGCCGCGGCTTCGGGATCCTTTGTCGGAATACCGAACTCGCGGGCATGGTCGTTACCGGTGCCCGCCGGGATGATTCCGAGCGGGATGCCGGTCGTGGCGAGAACCTGCAATGCCAGCGAGATGATCCCGTCACCGCCCACCACGACCAGCGCGTCCATCCCGCGCTCCAGGGCACCCTCGACGAGTTGGCGGGCATGAGCCGGATCACGGCCCGCGATGGCGACCACGTCGACCCCGCGCCGGTGTAATTGTGCGACGGCCCGTTCGGCGGCATGTGGTGCGCTGCCGTGTCCCGACGCCGGGTTGGTCAGGACGGTGACCCGCTTGATCACGGGATCAGCTTGCCCGGGTTCATGATTCCGGCCGGGTCCAGCACCGACTTCACCGCCCGCAACACGTCAACGCCGAGGTCGCCCACCTCGGCCCGCATCCACGGGCGGTGATCTGCGCCGACGGCATGATGATGGGTGATGGTCGCCCCGGTGCGCACCATCGCCTCGGAAGCGGCGATCTTGGCGCGCTGCCATTGTTCGATCGGGTCACCCTGCTGGCCGGCGACGACTGTGAAGTAGAGCGACGCTCCGGTGGGATACACATGCGAAATATGGCACATCACCAGCGTCCGACCCAGAGAATCGGTGAGCGCGTCGGTGACGGCGGCCTTCAGCGCGGGGATATTCGACCAATTGGTCGCGGTTTCCAGCGTCTCGCACAACGCTCCGGCCGACAGCAGGGAATCACGCAGATACGGGGCATTGAATCGACCGTGTTCCCAGGCTCGGGCCGCGCCGTCGCCGAGCGAGGTGCCACCGTGTGCGCGCAGGACGGCGGCGGTTTCGGCGTGGCGACTCTCGGTATGTGCCGCGGACCCCTCGAACGCGGTGATGGCCAGACAGCCCCCGGTGATGGTCTGCTCACCGATGCTCTCGGTGGTTGCCAGATTGACGCCGGTCTCGGCTTCGTCGGACAGTCTGATGACCGTCGGCCCGGTGCCAATCTGGACAACCGCCCGTAGCGCCGCGGCGCCGGTGGCGAAGTCGGGGAACGACCACGCCTCGTAGCGGGTGGTCTCGGGGGCCGGATGCACCCGTACCCGGACCCGGGTGATGATGCCGAAGACGCCCTCCGAGCCGACGATCAGCTGCCGCAGGTCGGGGCCAGCCGCCGATGCCGGGGCTCGCCCGAGGTCGAGCACGCCGGCCGGGGTGGCCACGGTCAGCCCGCGCACCATATCGTCGAATCGGCCGTAGCCCGCAGAATCCTGACCGGAGGACCGGGTGGCGGCGAAGCCGCCGATGGTGGCGAACTGGAAGCTCTGCGGGAAGTGACCGAGTGAGAAACCTCGTGCGCCAAGCAGTTCCTCGGCCTGCGGGCCGGTGACGCCGGCGCCGAGTTCGGCCTCCCCGGAGATCGGGTCGAGATGGTGCAGTGCGTCGAGCCGGCGCAGGTCCACCGACACCACGGCGGTGAACTCACCGCGGTCAGGGTCGAGGCCGCCGACCACGCTGGTGCCACCGCCGAACGGAACGACGGCGATACCCCGCTCGCTGCAGACCTTGAGCACCTCGATCACGGCGGCCTCATCGGCGGGCAGCAGGACGGCATCGGGCGCGTCTTGTTCGCCGGTGCTCTTGCGGCGCAGCAGATCCGGTGTCGACTTGCCGCCGGCGCGCAGCAGCCGGCTCTGGTGATCGGTGCGGACGTGCTCGGCGCCGAGGATGGCCTGCAGGGCGTCGCGGTCGGCATCGCGCAGAGCCGACGGCCGCAGTCGCACGTCATCGGCGGCCAGGTCCGGATCGGCCGGTCCGTCGATGCCGAGAGCCTGCTTGAGCAGACCGCGAATACCGTCGGACAGCGGCTTGGCGGCCCGCGGATCTCCCCAGGCGTTCCACTTCATCGGGGGCAGCAGGTCGGTATGGGCTTGCATCATGCGTTACAGTATTACACATGGTGTCAATCAGTAACGACGATTCGGTGGGGGATCGAATTCTCGACGCGGCCGCAGAATGCGTGCTCGCCTATGGAGTGGATCGGGTGACACTTGCCGAGATCGCGCGGCGCGCCGGTATCAGTCGTCCGACGGTGTACCGCCGTTTCCCGGACACCCAGTCGATCCTGGCCGCGCTGCTGACCGCCCGCGTGGTGCGCGTGCTCGACGACGCGGGGGACAGCGAGACCGGGCGTCGCGCGCTGGTGGCGCGCATCGTCGGGGTGGCACGCCGGCTGCGCGAGGATCAGATCGTGATGTCGGTGCTGCACGACGCACCCGAGCTGGCCATCGTGTACATCGCCGAGCGGCTCGGCACCAGCCAGCAGATCCTCATCGACGCCGTCGCCGGGCAACTCAAACTGGCTCAGGAGAACGGCAGCGTCCGCGCCGGCGATCCGCGCCGGCTGGCCGCCATGTGCCTGCTGATCACCCAGTCCACCGTGCAGTCCGCCCAGATGGTCGAACCGATCCTGGACGCCGACGCGCTCGCCGACGAACTCGCCCACGCCCTGAACGGATACCTGACGCCATGAGCTCGATACGCGACAGCGCTCTCAACCGGACCCGCCGCACCGCCGAGCTGACCGCACTCGGCGACGGTGGCGTCGTCGACCTGGTGGTCATCGGCGGGGGCATCACCGGCACCGGGATCGCCCTTGACGCGGCATCCCGCGGCCTGCGCGTGGTGCTGGCCGAAAAGCACGACCTGGCGTTCGGGACCAGCCGCTGGAGCTCCAAACTGGTCCACGGTGGATTGCGGTACCTGGCGTCGGGCAATATCGGCATCGCCCGCCGCAGCGCCGTCGAACGCGGAATCCTGATGACGCGCACGGCACCTCACCTGGTGAATGCCATGCCGCAACTGGTGCCGCTGTTGCCTGCGATGGGACGCCCGGCGCGCGCTCTGGTCCGCACGGGATTCCTCGCCGGCGACGGACTGCGCAGGCTGGCGGGCACGCCCGCGTCGGTATTGCCACGCTCGCGGCGTGTCACGGCGGCCACGGCCGTCGACCTGGCTCCGACCGTGCGCCGCAACGGTCTGGACGGCGCATTCCTGGCCTATGACGGTCAGCTCATCGACGATGCACGCCTGGTCACGGCGGTGGCGCGCACCGCGGCCCAGCACGGCGCGATCATCCTGACCCGAGTGAATGCGACAGCCGCGCAGGGTGATTCGATCACACTGACCGACGAGTTGACTGGGCAGACCATGGCGCTGCGGTCGCGTGCCGTCGTCAACGCCACCGGGGTGTGGGCGGGGGAGGTCGACCCGACCATCCGCCTGCGACCCAGCCGCGGCACGCATCTGGTGTTCGACGCGGCCGCCTTCGGTCATCCCACCGCCGCCCTCACGATCCCGATTCCCGGTGCCCTGAACCGATTTGTCTTTGCGATGCCCGAACAGCTCGGCAGGGTGTACCTGGGCCTCACCGACGAGGATGCCCCCGGGCCGATACCCGATGTGCCCGAACCCACCCCGGCAGAAGTGCGGTTCCTGCTCGATACGGTCAACACGGCGCTGGACACCGCGCTGACCGAACACGACGTACGCGGCGCCTACGCCGGGCTGCGCCCGCTGATCGAGAGCGAGGGCGAGACTGCCGACCTGTCGCGTGATCACGCCGTGACGGAGTCCCCCGATGGTGTCATCAGCGTGGTCGGTGGCAAGCTGACCGAATACCGCTACATGGCAGAGGATGTGGTGAACCAGGCCATCACCCGGCGCGGGCTGACCGCGGGACCCTGCCGAACCCGTGAGCTGCCGCTGGTCGGCGCACCCGCAAACCCGATCACCGCTTCACCGGCATCGACGGCCATGCCCGCGTCCCTGGTGGCCCGTTACGGCGCGGAGGCGTCGAATGTCCTCGCCGCGGCGGGTTGTGACCGGCCCGCCGAGCAGGTGGTCGACGGAATAGACGTGCTACGTGCCGAATTCGAGTATGCGGTGACCCACGAGGGGGCCCTGGCCGTCGACGACATCCTTGACCGGCGAACCCGGATCGGTCTGGTCGCCGCCGATCGGGAGCGCGCCGAGGCGGCGGCGGCCGAATTCGTCTGAATCAGCTGCCCGCCACGACGGCGTCGCGGAATGCCGACCGGGTGTGCCGCTGCCACAGCGCCTGCACGCCGACGAGCAGGTCGGGTTGGAGGTCGATGACCCTGACCCGCCCATCCATCGCCGTCCCGGCTTGGGTAGTGACGAAGGCCGGAGCGCCGGTGGTCAGCGGCGCGGCGACGGTCGCCGAACCCTGGACGCGACTGACGACGAAATCGGGCTCGAAACCCGCTCGCCGGCATGCGCCCATCAGGAAGTCGCTGTAGTACGACGCGCCGGGCGGTGCCCACAGCGCGATCTGTTCGCCGGCCAGTTCGCGGATATCGACAACGTTGGCGTCGGCCAGTCGGTGCTCAGCAGGCACGGCGACCCGCACCCGGTCGTAACCGATGATGGCCGAGGATAATTCGGCGCTGGGTGCGACGCCGCGGCGTAGCCCCAGGTGCACGGTGCCATCGAGGATCTCGCGCAGCAGCTCGGCGGGATACATCTGCCGACAGGTGACCGACAGGTGCTCGAAACTGTCGATTGCCGGCTCGAGCCGGGTGTACACCTCTGCGCTGCTCAGCGCGGGGGTGTGCCCGACGACGAACACCTCGGGGCTGTCCTCGGCGGTGCGCGACACCCGGTTGGCCACGGTATCGGCGGCGGCCAGCAGCACCCGTCCCTCGATCAGCAGTTGGGCGCCGGCGGCGGTCGGGGTGATGCGACGCCCAGACCGGGTGAAAAGTTCTGCGCCGAGGTCCTTTTCGAGCAACTGGACCGATTGACTCAGCGCCTGTTGGGTGATGTGCAGGGTGGCTGCCGCGGCGGTGAAGCTACCGGCCTCGGCCACGGCGACGAAATGCCCGAGTCGCCGGAGGTCGAGAGTCATCCGATCAATCTACAAGCACTACTTGTCGAAATGCAGTTTATATCTGTTTTCCAATTGTTTGAGCCGGCGATAGCGTGCACAGCATGAGTGAAATCAAGGGAAAGTCAGCAGTCGTCGCCGCCGGCGCAAAGAACCTCGGGGGTCTGATCAGCCGGGGTCTGGCGCAGCGCGGTGCCAACGTCGCGGTGCACTACAACAGCGCGGCGACGGAGTCCGATGCCGATGCCACCGTCGCCGAGGCGGAGCGGGCGGGGGTCAGGGCCATCAAGGTGCAGGGCGATCTGACCGTGCCCGCGAACGTCGAGAGGTTGTTCGACACCGCGGTCGATGCCTTCGGGCAGGTCGACATCGCGATCAACACCGTGGGCAAGGTTCTGCGCAAGCCCATCGTGGAGACCACCGAGGCCGAATACGACGCGATGTTCGACATCAACGCCAAGGCGGCCTATTTCTTCCTGCAACAGGCCGGGCGTCGCCTCGCCGACGACGGTTCGGTCATCACCATCGTCACCGCCCTGCTGGCCGCGTTCACCGACGGCTACTCCACCTACGCAGGTGCCAAGAGCCCGGTGGAGCACTTCACCCGCGCGGCGGCCAAGGAGTTCGCGGCGCGCGGAATCAACGTCAACAGCATCGGCCCCGGCCCGATGGACACCCCGTTCTTCTACGGTCAGGAGACGCCCGAGCGCGTGGAGTTCCACAAGTCCCAGGGCATGGGTGGGCGTCTGACGCGCATCGAGGACATCGCCCCGCTGGTGCTGTTCCTGGCCGGGGAGGGGCACTGGATCACCGGGCAGACCGTCTTCGCCAACGGCGGCTACACCACCCGCTAGAACGGCGAATGGCCAGTTATGGCACGGCTTTCCGGGGCGGTTTCAAGGGGTGGTTGCAACAGGTCCCTGTGAGGAGCTGTTGTGCGCCCGTCCAAATCGTCTCGTCTTCGTCGTCGGTTCTGGGAGGAAATCCGTAGCGGGTTGATCGTGAGTGAAGCCGCTGTGGCAGTCGGCGTGTCGCTGAACTCGGGTTCGCGGTGGTTTGCCGATGCTGGCGGGGTGAGACCTCAGTTACCCGATGGTCAACCTCGCCGGCGGCCGCGACTGTCCTTTGAAGAGCGCGAGGAAATCGCGTTAGGAGTGGCGGCCAAAGAATCAATTCGGTGTATCGCTCAACGCCTTGGCCGGGCGCCGTCGACGATCTCGCGGGAGATCGCTGTCAACGGCGGATGCCGAGGTCGTACGGGCTATCGGTCCCGATATCGCTTCGGTGCGCCATGGCGCGGTGGGCATGATCCGCGTCCCCGCTACAAGGCCACTGTCGCGCACGACCGCAGCGTCACCCGCGCCGCACGACCGAAGCCGCGCAAGCTGGATCTGTGCACGACCCTGCGTGAGGTGGTGCAGACTCGACTCACCGACGAGTTTCACAGTCCGGCCCAGATCGCTGCCCGGTTGCGGCTGGACTTCCCTGATATTGCGGAGATGTGGGTGTCACACGAAGCGATCTACCAGGCAATATACGTCCAAGGCAAAGGCAATCTGCGGCGCGATCTGCACACCTACCTGCGGACCGGGCGTGCGATACGCCACCCGCGCAGACGACCCGGGCAGCGCCGCGCACGTATCCCTGGCATGGTCAGCATCAGTGAACGGCCTGCCGAGGTCGAGGACCGCGCCATCCCCGGGCACTGGGAGGGGGATCTGATCATCGGAAGCACCGCCTCCGGGTCGGCGATCGGCACTCTGGTGGAACGCAGCACCCGGTTCACCCTCTTGTTGCACCTGCCCGGTGATCACACCGCGGCGACCGTGCAAGAGGCGATCGTGGCCAAGATGGGCCAGTTGCCGGCGCTGCTGGGTAAATCATTGACCTGGGATCAGGGCAGCGAATTGGCCAACCATCTGGCCATCGCTGAGGCGACAGATCTCGACATCTATTTCTGCGACCCGCACTCACCATGGCAGCGCGGAACCAACGAAAACACCAACGGTCTGCTGCGCCAATGGTTTGCCAAAGGCACTGACCTATCGGTGTTTCCCCCCGACTACCTCGACTACGTCGCCACCAAACTCAACAACCGACCCCGCCAGACACTGGGCTGGAAAACACCAGCCGAAGCACTCCACGAACTACTCTGCAACCCGACCGATTCACCCACTGTTGCAACGACCCCTTGAATCCGCCCGGGGAGAGCGTGTCATAACTGGCCATTGGGCCCAGCCGAAGAAGGTTACAGCGGGATGTTCTTGTGTCGACCGCGCCGGGCGGGAGCCTCGGCCAGCGCCTGGGTGATGACACTGCGGGTGTGCGCGGGATCGATCTTGGCGTCCACCACGCCGATCTCGATGGCACTGTCCACGCCACCGGCGATCCGCTCGTGCTCGGCGGCCAATTCCTCGTGCAGCGCATCGCGTTCGTGATCCGCGGCGGCGGCGAGCTTGCGCTTGTGCAGGATGCCGACGGCGGCCTTGGCGCCCATGACGGCGACCTCGGCGTCCGGCCAGGCGAACACCTTGGTGGCGCCCAGCGAGCGGGAGTTCATCGCGATGTAGGCGCCGCCGTAGATCTTGCGGGTCACCAGCGTGACCCGCGGGACGGTGGCCTCACCGAAGGCGTGCAGCAGCTTGGCGCCGCGCCGGACCACGCCACCCCACTCCTGATCGACGCCGGGCAGGTAACCGGGCACGTCCACCACGACCACCAGCGGAATGCCGAACGCATCGCACAACCGCACGAAACGCGCCGACTTCTCGGCACTTTCGGAGTTCAGGCAGCCGCCGAGGCGCAGCGGGTTGTTGGCGATCACACCGACCGAGCGGCCGGCCAGTCGGCCGAGGCCGACCACGATCGACGGGGCCCAGCGGGACTGGAACTCCTCGAACGGGGCGTCGGTGTCCAACAGCGCCTCGACGATCGGGTGCACGTCGTAGGCACGGCGGGCCGACTCGGGCATGAGGGCCTTGAGGTCGACATCACCGGACTCGGCCTTGCTCCGGTCGAAATGCCCCTGCTGGCAGAACAATCCGACGAGGCGGCGGCCGCGCTCGTAGGCGTCGAGCTCGTCGTCGGCCACGATGTGGCACACGCCGGACTTCTTGTGATGGGCCTCCGGGCCACCGAGGGACACCATGTCGACGTCCTCGCCGGTCACGCTGCGCACCACGTCCGGACCGGTCACGAAGACCTTGCTGTCCGGGGCCATGATGATGACGTCGGTCAGGGCGGGTCCGTAGGCGGCGCCGCCGGCGGCGAAACCGACGACCACCGAGATCTGCGGGATGTAGCCCGAGGCCCGGATCATCGCCTCGAAGACCAGACCGACCGCGTGCAGGGCCTTGACGCCTTCGGCTAGTCGCGCACCGCCGGAGTGCCAGATGCCCACGATCGGGCTCTGCTCCTCGATGGCGGTGTCGTAGGCGTCGACGATGTGCGCACATCCCTCGATGCCCATGGCGCCGCCCATCACGGTGCCGTCGGTGCAGAACGCGATGGTCTTCACACCGTTGACCGTGCCGGATGCGGCGAGCACACCGGACTTGTCGCGCTCGTGCAGCAGCGAGACGCTGCCGTCGTCGAAGAACGTGCTCAGCCGCAGCAGCGGATCACGTGGGTCGAGCGACTCGGCGGCCGCTTCGGGAGCCATGATGGTCATCCAGTCCTCCTCTTACGCGTCGGATGGTGACCGGCGCCCTCGGGTTTTACCTTGTTCAGTACTTTCCGAAGGTGAGCGCCACATTGTGCCCACCGAATCCGAACGAGTTGTTGATCGCGTATTGGTAGTTGCCGGTGCGCGGCTCGCCAGCCACCACGTCCAGGTCGATCTCGGGATCCAGATTCTTCAGGTTCAGCGTGGGCGGGATGACCCCGTCACGCAAGGCGAGCACGGTGAGAATCGACTCCACCGCACCGACCGCACCGACCGAATGGCCCAGCGCGGACTTGGGCGCGTACACCGCGGGCCGGTGGCCCTTCATGGCGTTGTTGATCGCCACACCTTCGGCGACGTCACCGACGGAGGTGCCGGTGGCGTGCGCGTTGACATGATCGATATCCGAGGGCTGCAGGCCCGCCAACTCGATGGCCCGGCTCATCGCGTAGCCGGCTTGCTCGCCGTTGGGGTCCGGCGCCACGATGTGGAAGCCGTCGGAGGTGACGCTGGCGCCCATGATGCGAGCCAGGATGTTGGCCCCGCGCGCCTTGGCGTGTTCCTCGGTCTCGATGACCATCATCGCGCCGCCCTCGCCGAAGACGAACCCGTTGCGGTCGACGTCGAACGGCCGACAGGCACCCGGCGGGTCGTCGTTGGTGTTCGACAGCACGATGCGCATCTGGGCGAACCCGGCGATCGGCACCGCCTCGATCTTGGTCTCCACGCCACCGCAGATGGCGATATCGGCCTCACCGAAGACGATGTTGCGCCACGCGTTGGCGATACCTTCCGATCCCGACGCGCAGGCCGAGATGACGGTGTTGACACCGGCTTTGGCCTTGCGCTCCAGTCCGACGGCAGCGGCCGCACCGTTGGGCATGTACATCTGGACGACCAGTGGGGAAACGGCCCGCAGACCCTTGGCCCGCATACCGTCGTAGGCGAAGATCAGTTCCTCCGCCGAGCCGAGGCCTGTTCCGATGGAGACCATCAACCGCTTGGGGTCGACGTCGGGGGACCCGGCGTTCTCCCAGACCCGTCGCCCGATGACGGTCGCCATCTTCTGCAGGTAGGACAGCCGTCGCTTCTCGACGCGGTTGAGCTCGTCCTCGAAATCCTCCAGCAGGTGACCACCGATGCGGACCGGCAGGTCGTATTCCTCGACGAACGGGTCGTCGAGCCGGCGGATGCCACTCTCACCGGCAAGCAGTTTCTTCCATGTCGTTTCGGCATCGGTGGCCAACGCGGTCGTCATGGCGATGCCAGTGACGACCACGTTGGGCAAACCGTTCCCCGTAGACAGCTTGTTCAAGCCGTTCCCCACCTCATGTACTGCGATCTTCGAAAGGCCTGTCTTCTGAAGCCTCAGTAACGCTCTGTCTCAGTACCGCCCGAAGGCCAGAGCCACATTGTGGCCACCGAAACCGAACGAGTTGTTGATGGCGTACTGGTAGTCGCCATAACGAGGCTCACCCGCGACAACATCGAGATCGATCTCAGGATCGGGGGTCTCGTAGTTGAGCGTGGGCGGAATGACACCGTCACGCAGCGCCAGCACGGTCAGGATCGACTCGAGGGCGCCGACGGCACCGATCGAGTGGCCCAGCGCCGACTTCGGCGCGTACACCGCGGCGTGCTCCACACCGGCGACCCGGATGGCATTCGCCTCGGCGACGTCGCCGATCGAGGTGGACGTCGCGTGCGCGTTGACGTGCGAGATGTCCTTGGCAGTCAACCCGGCGGTCTCCATGGCGCGCTTCATGGCCTGGCCGGCGCGCGCGCCGTCCGCGGCCGGAGCCACCATGTGGAACGCATCGGAGGTGATACCGGCACCCATCAGACGGGCCAGCGGCTTGGCGCCACGGGCCAGGGCGTGCTCCTCGGTCTCGATGACCATGAGCGCACCGGCCTCACCGAAGACGAAACCGTCACGATCCTTGTCGAACGGACGGGAAGCCGCCTCGGGATCGTCATTGCGGGTCGACATCGCACGCATCATCGAGAACGCCGCGATCGGCAGCGCCTCGATGGCACCCTCGACGCCACCACAGACGGCGATGTCCGCGTCACCCATGACGATCTGACGCCATGCGTGGGCGATGCCCTCCGAGCCCGACGAACACGCCGAGACCGGGGTGATGACGCCGGCACGGGCCCCGAGTTCGAGGCCGACGACGGCGGCAGCACCGTTGGGCATGATCATCTGAACGGCGAGCGGGGACACCTTGCGGGGCCCGCCTTCGTTCATCGCGTCATAGGTTTCGACGATCTTCTCGCCGCCACCGAGGCCGGTGCCGATCACGACCGAGAAACGGTCGGGATCGACCTCCGGCTTGCCCGCGGTCTCCCAGAGCTGGTTGCCGAGGTACTTGGCCATCCGCTGCACGTAGGACATCCGTCGCATTTCCAGACGTGACATCAGCGGATCGAGCGGCTCCTTGAGGTGCCCGCCGATCTTGGCTGCCAGGTCCCACTTCTCGACGAAGTCGTCCTCGAGCTTGCGGATGCCGCTCTCGCCGGCCAGCAAGCCCTTCCACGTGCTCTCGATGTCCGGTGCCAGCGACGTGGTCGCCGTGACGGCGGTTACCACGACATTCGGGAACCCGCCGTTAGCAGTGGAAGGTTTGGTCATTCCGAGCCAAACTTCTCGCGCAGGGCGGCAGCGGCCTCGGGGTTCTCGGCCTCGAGCTTCTGGATGTAGGCGACGACGTCACCCACGGTGCGCAGACCGGCGAGGTCCTCGTCGGGGATCTTCACGCCGTACTTGTCTTCGGTCTGGACGGCGATCTCGACCATTGACAGCGAGTCGATGTCCAGGTCGTCGACGAAGCTCTTCTCCGGGGTGACCTCGGAGGGCTCGATGCCGGTGACCTCTTCGATGATCTCGGCGAGACCGGCGATGATTTCTTCTTGACTGGCGGCCACGATGGCTCCTTCTGTGTTTTGCCATCCCGGCTGTCGGGATGGTTCGAGTCTGTGGTTCTTTCGTACTCCGGGTCAGAGCTCGGCGAGCCCGTCCAGGTCTTCGGGGGCCTTGATGGCCTTGGTCGGTGTGCCCTTGAGCTCGCGCTTGGCGATACCGACGAGTGTTCCGGCCGGCGGGAACTCGACCAGCGCCGACACCGCCATACCGCGCAGGGTCTCGTTGATCAGGTCCCAGCGCACCGGGCGGGTCATCTGGGCGACCAGCTTGGTCATGGCGTCGGCGGCATCGGCCACGGGCTTGCCGTCGGCATTGGACAGCAGAGTCCGGGTCGGCTCGGCGGTCGCCACCTCACCCGCGGCGGCCGCGTATCCCTCGGCGGCGGGTGCCATGTAATGGGTGTGGAACGCGCCAGCGGTGGCCAGCACCCGCACCCGCGCCTTGGCCGGGGGATCCTCGGCCAGCTTCTCCAGTGCGGCGACGGCACCGGCGGCGACGATCTGGCCGGCGGCGTTGCGGTTGGCGGGGATCAGATCGAGGGATTCCAGCCGCGCCAGAACCTCGGACTCGTCGCCACCGAGTACGGCGGCCATACCGGTGGGCTCCAGCGCGCAGGCCTTGGCCATCTCGGCGCCGCGGGTGGCCGCGAGCTTGACCGCGTCATCGGCGGAGATGACGCCGGCGATGGCGTAGGCGGCGATCTCACCGACGGAGTGTCCTGCGACCACCGTGCCATTTTCGGCGGACTCACCGTCCAGTACTTCACGCTTGGTGAGCTCTTCGTAGGCCAGCAGCGTGGCGGCCACGACCAGAGGCTGGGTCACCGCGGTGTCGGCGATCTCCTCGGCGGTGGCGGTGGTTCCCAGGCGTACGAGGTCCAGTCCGCTGATCTCCGACCAGGTGGTCAGACGGTCGACGGCGCCGGGCAGCTCGACCCACGGGGTGAGCATGCCGGGCGTCTGGGATCCCTGGCCGGGAGCAAGCAAAGCAAGCACGGGATTAAGAAAACACTGTGAGCCGCTCATAGCGCCGTGTAAGAGAATATGAACCTTGTCTTATTCTTTTGTGGAGTTTCTACAAAACAGCACGTGAAGCGACCGGGACGTGACCTCGGCGCGATATCCATTTACCGCATAGGTCCCGACCAACGGTTCCCCAGCGGCCCCACGGGGCTCGTTGTACTGCCATTTGTCGTGCTGAAGTGGCCCAGGTCACGTTGTAGCCGACCGACCGTGGTGGCGACGCGCAGGACGTAGGCATCGCGCGGGACGGTGGGATCGCGCCCGGTGAAGTCGGCGATCCGTTTCAGTCGATAGCGCACGGTGTTTGGATGAACGAACAATTTGCGCGCGCACGCTTCTATGGCACCACCCGAATCGAGATAGGTGTCCAGCGTCTCGGTCAGCGCCGGACCGGCATCGGCGAGGGGGCGCATCACCTCGGATTCCAGCGCGGACAGCGCGTTCTCGTCACCCAGCAGCGCGCGTTCGGGTAGCAGTTCGCGGGCTGATACCGGCCGCGGAGCGCCACTCCAACCCGCGACGGCATGCATGCCGGCGATGGCCTCCGCGGCGCTGCGGTGCAGTCCGGACAGGCTCATCGCGGTCGGCCCCACGACGACAGGCCCGTCGTCGAAGACGGAGAGTAGATCGGCAAGGAAGCGGTCGGTCAGCGACAGTGAACCGGCCACGATGGCAACCAGCCAGGTGCCGTGTACATCGGAGAGGGTGGCCCTGTCGTGCCGGTTGCCCGCGGCATGCACGTCACCGATGGCCAGATCTATGCGATCCGGACGCGGAGTGCCCACGATGACGGTGGCCGGGGCGGTCGCATCCCAGTTCAGCGCGGCCGCCTGTGACTGTAGCCCGCTGCCCGCATCGCCGCGCACGATGGCGTCAACGATATTGGCCTCCATCCGGGTGTCCCAGGCCCCGCGCGCCTCGGCCGCGTCGGCGTAGCTCGCCGCGGCGGCGAACGCCAGGTCGCGGCTGTAACGCAGGATGCCGATGGTCAGTGCGTTGGTCTGCTCCTCGTTGCGGCCGAGCATCGGCAGCAGTTCCTCGAGGAACTCGGTGGTCACACGGACCATGTCCACGGTCTGACGCAGCGCGACGTGACGGGTCAGATCCTGCGGCACCAGCGCGAAGGCCTCGGCGGTGTAGCCGAGGTCGCTGCCCGGGTCGTGCAGCCACTCGGCGAAGTTGACGACGGCGGTTTGGACGACAAGTTGCACGCTCGCGCGCTGAGAGGCCTCCAGGTCGGCGAAAAAGGGCAGCCGCTCCTGCATGGCCTGCACCGTCTCGGTGGCGAGCCGGCCCGAATACTGCTTCAGCCGACGCCGCAGCGACTCCGGAACACCCTCCAGGATGGTGAGCGGAGAACGCGGCTCGGGGAAAGAATTGTCGGGCACCTCTAAAATTTTACCGTCGCGTTTGTGGAGCCCCGCCCTTTTCGTTCGGGGCGGGGCTCCACACGCCACGTCTACGCGCTGCCGGTGTCCGCGTAGGAGACCTCGGCGGCCTGGACATCATCGATGCGGTATTCCTTGGCCGCGGCGATCGCCACAGACGGATCGATCTCGCCGTCGCGGGCCAGCGCCTCCAGCACGGCGACCACCACCGACTCGGCATCGGTGTTGAAATAGCGCCGCGCCGCAGGCCGGGTGTCGGAGAAACCGAATCCGTCGGTGCCCAGCGTCAGATAGGTGCCGGGCACCCAGGGCCGGATCTGCTCGGGCACCGCACGCATCCAGTCCGATACCGCCACCACCGGTCCGGTGGCATCGGCGAGCACCTTGGTGACATAGGCCGTCGGTGCCTCCCGGTCGGGGTGGCGCAGCCGCTGCTTCTCGGTCTGCACACCGTCGCGGTTGAGCTCGCCCCAGCTGGTCACCGACCACACGTCGGCGGCAACATCCCACTTGTCGGCCAGCATGTCCGCGGCCCTGATGGCCTCCGGCATCGACACGCCCGAGGCCAGGATCTGCGCGGTGCTGGTGCGCTTCTCCGGTGCACGCCGGAAGCGGTACATCCCGCGCAGCACGCCCTCGGGATCGAAGTTCTCCGGTTCGGCGGGCTGCACATAGGGCTCGTTGTAGATGGTGATGTAGAAGAAGACGTTGTCCGGGTTCTCCCCGTACATCCGCTTCAGGCCGCTTTCCACGATGTAGGCGATCTCGTAGGCGAACGCCGGGTCGTAGGTGACCGCCGCCGGATTGGTCGATGCCAGCAGCAGCGAATGGCCGTCGGCGTGCTGCAGACCCTCACCGGTCAGCGTGGTGCGTCCCGCGGTGGCGCCGAGGACGAACCCACGCGCCATCTGGTCGGCGGCGGCCCACAGCCCGTCACCGGTGCGCTGGAACCCGAACATCGAATAGAAGATGTAGATCGGGATCATCGGTTCGTTCTGGGTGGAGTAGGAGGTACCCACCGCGGTGAAGCTGGACGTCGAGCCCGCTTCGTTGATGCCCTCGTGCAGGATCTGGCCGACCTCGGATTCCTTGTAGGCCAGCATCAGTTCGGAGTCCACCGCGGTGTAGAGCTGCCCGTTGCGGTTGTAGATCTTCAAGGACGGGAACCACGAGTCCATCCCGAAGGTGCGCGCCTCGTCCGGGATGATCGGCACGATGCGCGGCCCGATGTTCTTGTCGCGCAACAATTCCTTGAAGGTGCGCACAGTCGCCATGGTGGTGGCCACCGGCTGCTTGCCGGAGCCCTTCTTCAGCGCCTTATAGGTGTCGGTGCCCGGCAGCGTCAGCGGCTTGGCCTTGGTGCGACGTTCGGGCAGGAACCCGCCGAGGGTGCGCCTGCGGTCCAGCAGGTAGCGGATCTCGGGAGCGTTGGGCCCGGGGTGGTAGTACGGCGGCAGGTAGGGATCCTTCTCCAGCTGCGCGTCGGTGATCGGCACCCGGGTCACATCGCGGAAGGTCTTGAGGTCTTCCAGCGCAAGCTTTTTCATCTGGTGGGTGGCGTTGCGGCCCTCGAAGTGCTGACCCAGCGTGTAGCCCTTGATGGTCTTGGCCAGGATGATGGTGGGCTGGCCCTTGTGCTCCATGGCCGCCCGGTAGGCCGCGTACACCTTGCGGTAATCGTGACCGCCGCGCTTGAGGTTCCAGATCTCCTGGTCGGTCATCGGCTCGACGAGCGCCTTGGTGCGCGGGTCGCGGCCGAAGAAGTGATCACGCACGTAGGCGCCGTCGTTGGCCTTGTAGGTCTGGTAGTCACCGTCAGGCGTCGTGTTCATCAGATTCACCAGCGCGCCGTCGCGGTCGGCATGCAGCAGGGCATCCCATTCGCGGCCCCACACCACCTTGATGACGTTCCAGCCGGCGCCCCGGAAGAAGGACTCCAGCTCCTGGATGATCTTGCCGTTACCGCGGACCGGGCCGTCGAGGCGCTGCAGGTTGCAGTTCACCACGAAGGTCAGGTTGTCCAGGCCCTCGTTGGCCGCGACCTGGATCAGGCCGCGGGACTCCGGCTCGTCCATCTCGCCGTCGCCGAGGAATGCCCACACGTGCTGATCGGAGGTGTCCTTGATGCCGCGGTCGTGCAGGTAGTGGTTGAACCGGGCCTGGTAGATGGCGTTCATCGGGCCGAGGCCCATCGACACCGTCGGGAATTCCCAGAAGTCGGGCATCAACCGGGGATGCGGGTAGGACGGCAGCCCGCCGCCGGTATGCGAGTGCTCCTGGCGGAAACCGTCGAGTTGGTCGGTGGTGAGGCGGCCCTCGAGGAAGGCGCGGGCGTAGACGCCGGGGGAGGCGTGACCCTGGATGAAGATCTGGTCGCCACCGCCGGGGTGGGCCTTCCCGCGGAAGAAGTGGTTGAAGCCGACCTCGTAGAGCGAGGCCGACGAGGCGTAGGTCGAAATATGGCCGCCCACACCGACTCCCGGACGCTGCGCGCGGTGCACCATGATGGCCGCGTTCCACCGGATCCAGGCGCGGTAGCGTCGTTCGACGTCCTCGTCGCCGGGGAACCAGGGCTCCAGCTCGGTCGGGATGGTGTTCACGTAATCGGTGGAGGTCAGCGCCGGGATGGCGACACGCTGCTCGCTCGCGCGTTCCAGCAACCGCAACATCAGGTAGCGCGCACGGGCGGGGCCGGACCGCTCGACCAACTGGTCGAACGACTCCAGCCACTCGGCGGTTTCGTCGGAATCGATATCGGGCAGATAGGAGGCGACGCCCTCACGGATCACGCGGACCCGATCGGTTTCGCCTGCAGTGCCAGAGTTTTGGGCCAGGTCTTGGCGCGCGAACTCGGTGGTCAACTACGGCTCCTCGGTAGAAGGTGCTTTCAAGGGGTGGATCTGGTGCTTGTGGCAGCTCATATCCTCCCCCTATCGTGCCCGACGTCACCGTGCGGGGTGGCCTCGTCGAATGATCCGGCGATCCGGTGGGCGACGCGGTAGGTTCGACGGTGATGCTGAGGAGTTGGCGGGGTGGCCTGGCGACAATCTGCGCGCTGGGTGCCGCGGTCGCGATGGTGGGTTGCAGTAGCACCGTCGGAGGTACTGCCACGGTCGACACCGCGGATGCGCCGGTCTATCAAGCCTCGGTATCGGCGTCGGCCGCGGAATCATCTGCGGTGTCCAGTTCCAAGGAGGCCTCCCGGCAGTCGTCGATCACTCGCGAGGCCGTGCATACCTCGTGCGAGGCGGTCAGTTCCAGCAGTGCCGATGCCATCACGTCGGTCAACGCCTATGTCGATGCCCGAAATGCCAACGCCGATGTCGCGGCCTCGGCCCGGCCCGCGATCGCCGCGCTGAACACCAGCGCCGACGTGGTGGCCGGCAGTATCACCGACCCGCTGCGCCCGGACCTGCGCGATGCGCTGCTGGGCTGGGCGGATGCGGCGCGCGCGGTGTCCGCGGCGATCGCCGACGATATCGGGCCCAGTCCGTTCAACGACGCGATCAACCGGCTGAACGATTCGCGAACGCTGGTGCTGGACCTCTGCGATGCCGCATATTGACAGCCATCAAGACGAAGTTGACCAAAAGTTGACCCGAAGTTGCGCCCAGGAGGGCGGCTGACGGGATACGACGTGCGACGATAGGCGTCACGCGCTTGTGCAGAAGAACAAACATCAGGAGGAGGACAAAGGTGGTCGCGGCGGGGAAGGAATCTGACCCCAATTACGCCCGCAGTCTGGGCATCCAGAAGGGCCAGGTTGTCCAGGAGTTGGGGTGGGACGAGGACACCGACGACGACATCCGGGCCGATATCGAGGACGCCAGCGGTGGTGAACTGCTCGACGAGGACGCCGACGAGGTGGTCGATGTGGTGCTGCTGTGGTGGCGCGATGACGACGGAGACCTGGTCGACCGGCTGATGGACGCCATCGCGCCGCTGGCCGACGACGGAGTCATCTGGGTGGTGACGCCCAAGACCGGTAAGCCCGGCCATGTGCAGCCCGCCGAGATCGCGGAGTCCGCGCCTACCGCGGGCCTGATGCAGACCTCGTCGGCGAACCTGGGTGGTTGGATCGCCAGCCGGCTGGTGCAGCCAAAGTCCAAGGCCGCCGGCAGGCGGTAACCGTGCTCCAGGTCGGGACCCCCCGCACCGGACTTCACGCTCAAGGACCACAACGGCCGTCCCGTCACGTTGTCCGCGCTGCGGCCCCGTGCGGTTCTGCTGGTCTTCTTCCCGCTGGCCTTCACCCCGATCTGTCAGGGTGAACTCGGCGAGATCCAGCAGCGGTTGGCGGAGTACCAGAATGACGACCGCGCGGTGCTCGCTCTCTCGGTCGGACCACCCCCGACCCACAAGACCTGGGCGAACGAGAACGGGTTCACCTTCCCAGTGCTGGCCGATTTCTGGCCGCACGGCGCCGTCGCGCAGGCCTACGGGGTGTTCAACCCCGACACCGGCTATCCCAACCGAGGGACCTTCGCCGTCGACTCGGCCGGTGTGATCCGGTTCGCCGAGTGCAAGGAACCCGGCGTCGCGCGCGATCAGGCCGATTGGCGGCGGGCGCTGGCGGCGCTGGGTTAGGGAATCTGCCGCCCGGGATTTCTCCGCACGCGGGCACGGCGTGTAAGTTGCCTGCGACGGGGCGCGTAGCTCAGTGGTAGAGCTCTGGTTTTACACACCAGCGGTCGGCGGTTCGATACCGTCCGCGCCCACCATCACGGCTGAGCGGAGGTGTCGGCGTGACGGACACCGCCTCGGCCGTCGTGTCCCGAGTGGCCCAGCAGATGAATGTTCGCCGCGACGGCTTCATCGACGCCCTGGTGCAGGTCACGCGCGCCGAGATCCAGCCGCTGGACAACGACTCGCGCATGGTCGACCTGCTCAACGCAAGCATCACCGAGAACGTGATCGCGGCCATCCACTACCTGGAACACGGGACGAACGACCCGACCGCCGCCGAGATCGAAGCCTCGGCCGCGGCATTGGCCTATGCACGGGCTCTGGCCCAGCGCGATGTCGCACTCTCGGCGCTCATCCGCGCCTACCGAATCGGGCACGGCCGTTTCGTCGACGAGGCGATGGCGCTGCTGGCGACCCAGGCGTCCGCCGACCTGTCGCTGCCGGCGGCCCGGGAACTGGTGCATCGCGCGGCCGCCTGGATCGACCGGATCTGCGACCAAGTGGGGATGGCCTACGAGACCGAGCGTGATCGGTGGGTCAGCAGCCGTAGCGGCCTGCGTCAGCACTGGGTCGCCGAATTGCTCTCCGGTGCCGCGGTCGATATCGGCAAGGTCGAAGAGGCCCTCGACTACCGGCTCGACCGCCACCACCTGGCCGCTGTCATGTGGCCCGATGACACCGTGCCCACCCGCGACGTGGCTGACCTGTTCGACCGGACGCGCGCGGTGCTCGGTGCGGCGGCCGGAGCCGACGGTCCGTCGCTGATGGTGCCCACCGACGAGCGCGAGGCGCGCCTGTGGTGGCCGGTCATTGCCGATTCGGTCGACATCACCTCGTTGGCCGGGGTGCTTGCCGACGCCCCGATATGGGTGGCGACCGGGGACCTGGGCTTCGGGGTCGACGGCTTCCGCCGCTCGCTGCGGGAAGCCGAGCAGAGCAAGGTCGTGGCCCTGGCCGCCGGGCCTGCGGTGAGCCGGGTGGTGTGCCACGCGCGGGTCGCCCCGGTCGCACTGATGGCGGCCCACCAGGGCGACCTGCGTACCTTCGTGCAGCGCACTCTCGGCGACCTCGCGGTCGATGACGACCGCCGGAATGCTCTTCGAGAAACGTTGTGCGAGTTCCTGATTCGCAATCGCAGCTACGCTGCCGCCGCGGACGCGCTGTTCCTGCACCGCAATACCATCCAGTACCGCGTCGGCAACGCCATGCAGGCCTGCGGAGCGTCCTTCGACGACCCCGAGGCCCTGATGCACGTTCAGATTGCCCTGCTGGCGTGCCGCTGGATGGGTAAGACGCTGTTGGTCTCCTCGACGCGCCACTGACCCAGCCTTGGTGCGCTGAGCACAAAACGCCTCATATGGTTCATGGGGCGCGCATATGGCGCCGGTCACACGATCGCTCCTACTGTGAATCAATCCTTCGTCTCACATGGTATTTCAGGAGTGTTGATGCGACTCGTCGAGCTGTTCGACCGCAGATCTGCCCACGCCGCCGACCAACCGGCATTGGCTGACGAGCACAACGGCGTGTTGTCCAACGCCGACACCGCCGCACGTATCGACGCGCTGCGGGTCCGGTTCACCGCCGCGGGAGTCCGGCCGGGTGATGTCGTGGCCGTCAAACTGCCCAATCGAGTCGAGTTCGTTCTCGCGATGTTCGCCGCATGGCGGCTGGGCGCGGCGGTCACGCCGGTCAACCCGTCACTCACCGTCACCGAGGTCGAACACCAACTCGGTGACTCGGCCGCCCGGGTTCTGCTCACCGACGACGACACCGCGTGGTCGGTACCGGTGCTCGACATCGACACACCGACCGAGTCTCGCGCCGAAAGCCCCAGCGCTCCAGTCGCTGTCGCGGGTTCGGATCTGGCGCTGCTGGTCTACACCAGCGGCACCACCGGCCGACCCAAGGGGGTCGAACTGACCCACGACAACGTGCAGGTCATGGCCGAATCCATCGGCACGGCCATGGGCAGCGGCCCGGACACCCACTCGCTGCTGATCCTGCCGCTGTTCCACGTCAACGGCATCGTGGTCAGTGTGCTCTCCCCGCTGCTGTTCGGCGGCCGAGCCACCATCGCCGGCCGTTTCGATCCCCGCACGTTCTTCGGCCTGGTCGAAAAGTACCGGCCCACCTACTTTTCGGCGGTCCCCACCATCTACGCGATGCTCGCCGGTCTGCCGGCCGATGTGGTCCCCGACGTCAGCTCGCTACAGTTCGCCATCTGTGGAGCCGCCCCGATGCCTGCTCCGCTCATCACCACTTTCGAGACTCGCTACGGGGTCCCGATCGTCGAGGGGTATGGGCTGTCCGAGGGCACCTGTGCCTCGACCACCAACCCGCGCAACGGTCTTCGCAAACCGGGCACGGTCGGCCGTGCATTACCGGGCCAGCAGATCGCCATCGTCGGTCCCGACGGTGCGCCGGTGCCGGCGGGCGTCCCCGGCGAGGTGCGGATCAAGGGACCGACCGTCATGCGCGGTTATCTCAACCGACCGCAGGAAACCGCGGAGACCATCATCGACGGCTGGCTGCGTACCGGCGATATCGGTGTGCTCGACGACGACGGCTACCTGACGCTGGTGGACCGGGCCAAGGACATGATCATCCGCGGCGGGGAGAACATCTACCCCAAGGAGATCGAATCCGTGCTCTACCAACACGAGGCGATCGCCGAGGCCGCGGTAGTGGGACGTCCGGACCCGGTCTACGGGCAGGTTCCCGTCGCGTTCGTCACCGTGAAACCCGGTGCGCAGCTGAGTTCCCAGGATCTGGGGGAGCACCTGGCCGGATCGCTCGCCAAGTACAAGCGTCCTGAACTGACATTCGTGGAATCGATTCCCAAGAACCCGGTCGGGAAGATCGACAAACCGGCGCTGCGTCGCGAATTCGCCACGCCGGTGAGCAACGCGAAGTAGGTAGACGATGACGTTCACCAAGCCCACGCTGCCCGCGGATATCGACCCGGCCACTTGGCCCCGGCTGCCACGCTGGCAGCGGCTGCAGATCATGACCCGGCACTGGACCGACAACGGTTTCGGTACCCCCCACGGCGTGTATGTGCTCTACGTCGTCAAGATCGCCGCTTATCTCGTGGGCGCGGCGGCCGTCATCTCCCTGACGCCCGGCCTGGGCGGTCTCGGTGAGTTGACCAGCTGGTGGACCCAACCCATCGTGTACCAGAAGCTGGTGGTGTTCACCCTGCTGTTCGAGGTGCTCGGGTTGGGCTGCGGCTCGGGGCCGCTGACACTGCGCTTCGTGCCCCCGCTCGGCGGATTCCTGTACTGGTTACGTCCCGGCACCATCCGGCTGCCACCCTGGCCGGACAGGATTCCGCTGACCCGTGGCGACACCCGCACCGTGGCCGATGTCGCGTTGTACGCCGTGGTGCTCTGCTCCCTGGTGTGGACGCTGCTGGCGCCTGGCGTGGGCGGACCGGTCACCGCTCGTGGCGATGTCGGGTTGCTCGACCCGATGCTCGTCGTGCCGACACTGGCGGCCCTGGTGCTGCTGGGGCTGCGGGACAAGACCGTGTTCCTTGCCGCCCGCGCCGAGCACTACGCACTGACACTGATCGTGTTCTTCTTCCCGATCACCGACCAGATCGCGGCGTTCAAACTCATTCTGCTGGCGCTGTGGTGGGGCGCGGCCACCTCCAAGCTCAACCACCATTTCCCCTATGTGATGGCGGTGATGATGAGCAACAACCCCGTGCTCATCCCGGCCAAGTGGGCGAAGCGGCTCATGTGGCGCGACGCGACGCACGACCTGCGCCCGTCGGCGCTGCCGCGACTGTTGGCCCATGTCGGTGGCACCCTCTCGGAGTTCGTGGTGCCCTTCTACCTGGTGTTCTTCGCCCCGTCGGAGGGTCCGCTGCTGTGGGCCGCGGTGCTCTACATGGTGGCCTTCCACCTCACCATCGCCTCCACCATCCCGATGGGTGTGCCGCTGGAGTGGAACGCCTTCTTCATCGTGTCGCTGTTCTACCTATACGGCGGCTATGGCGACTACCGCGTCAGCGATATGGATTCCCCGCTGCTGCTGGCCATCCTGGCCGTCTCTCTGGTGGCGGTGCCGGTGGTGGGAAACCTGTTGCCGGACAAGGTGTCCTTCCTGCCGGCGATGCGGTACTACGCGGGCAACTGGGCGGCCAGTGCATGGTGTCTGCGCCCCGGCGTGGAGGACCGGATCGAGGCCAACGTCACCAAGTGCTCCGCACTGGCCAACCGGCAGTTGGCCACGCTGTACGGCCCACAGATCGCCGAGGTGATGCTCGACAAGATGATGGCCTGGCGTTCCATGCACACCCACGGCCGTGCGCTCAACGGTCTGGTCGCCCGTGCGGTCGACGACGAGACCGGGTATGTGGTGCGCGACGGCGAGTACATGGCCGGGCCGCTGATCGGCTGGAACTTCGGTGAGGGACACCTACACAACGAACAGTTGATCGAGGCCCTGCAGCGGCGCTGCGATTTCGCCGAGGGCGATGTGCGTGTGGTGTTGCTGGAGGGGCAGCCCATCCACCGCAGCTGGCAGGCCTACCGCATCGTCGACGCGAAAACCGGCGTCGTCGAACGCGGTTACGTCGAGGTGGCCGATATGATCGCTCGCCAACCCTGGCCGGAGCCCGGGGACGTCTTCCCGGTGCGCCTGCAGGGCACCGAACGCACCGTAGGGGCCCGTTGAGCACCGCGGTGGTCGTCGGGTCCGGACCCAACGGCCTTGCCGCGGCCATCACTTTGGCCGAGCGGGGTGTCGAGGTCACCGTGGTGGAGGCCGCCGACACGCTGGGCGGTGGTACCCGTACCAGTGAGCTGACTCTGCCTGGACTACTGCACGACGACTGCTCGGCCATCCACACCATGACCGCAGCCTCACCGTTCATCCAACGCCAGCCCCTCGCCGAGCACGGGCTGGTCTGGCGGTATCCCGAGATCGACATGGCGCACCCGTTCGACGACGGCGCCGCGGCCGTGCTGCACACCTCCATCGGTGACACCGCAGCACAATTCGCCGGTCGCGACCAACGGGCCTGGCGGGCCGTCTTCGGACCGCTTACCCGCAACTTCGACGCGTTGCGCGAGGATGTGTTCCGACCCATCCTGCATGTGCCACGACACCCGTTGGCGCTCGGCTCATTCGGAGCGGGCGCGCTGCTCCCGGCCACGGCGCTGGCACGGTTGTGGCGCACCGAGCAGGCCCGGGCGCTGTTCATGGGAGTGGCCGCGCACGTCTACTACCCGCTGACCCGACCCGCGAGTTCCTCGGTGGGACTGATGATCACCGCCGCGGGGCATCGGTACGGCTGGCCGGTCGCCGAGGGGGGATCGGGGGCGATCGCCAAGGCGCTCATCGCACGGCTGAGGCAGTTGGGTGGTACGACCGAGACCGGGATCCGCGTGCGTGCGCTGGCCGAGTTGCCCCGTGCCGATATCGTGATGTTCGATCTGGCGCCGGGTGCGGTGGCCGATATCACCGGCGACCGATTGCCGACGCGGGTCGCCCGCGCCTACCGCCGCTATCGGCACGGGGCCGCGGCCTACAAGATCGACATCGCCCTCGAGGGTGACATTCCTTGGGCCAACCCCGATTGCGCGCGGGCAGGCACCGTGCACGTTGCGGGCAGCACCGCCGAGATCGTGGCCGCAGAGCGCGCGGTGGGTGCCGGCCGGATGCCGACGCGTCCGTTCGTGCTGGTGTGCCAGCAGTACCTGGCCGATCCGAGCCGAAGCGAGGGTGGCCGCAACCCGATTTGGGCCTACGCGCATGTCCCGCATGGGTATCGAGGTGATGCAACCGAGGCGATCTTGGACCAGATCGAGCGCTTCGCGCCGGGGGTGCGGGCCCGCATCCTGGCGATCCACCGACGCGGGCCCGTCGCACTTGCTGAACACAACCCCAACTATGTCGGCGGCGATATCGCGACCGGTCGCAACGACCCGTGGCAGATTCTGGTCCGCCCGCGGCCGGCCATTGATCCCTACGCCACCGGGATACCGGGTATGTACCTCTGCTCGGCGGCGTCCCCACCGGGGGTCGGTGCGCACGGCATGTGCGGGTTCAACGCCGCCCGGTCCGCGCTACGCGATCTGCGCATCGCATGAGCCGCTCGCAGCACCGGCCGAGCCGGCACACACATGCCGCGCCGCGTCCGTTCTCGGACTGGGTCGGTACCGCGGTGTTGGACCAGGACGTGACGCTCGGACCCCGGCTGGAGGCCGTTGCCGGACTGGACCGGCAACGATGGTGCGTCGTGGCGATCACGGTGGAGGCGGCGTGCACGCCCGGTGTGGCCGACAGTGTCTGGGTGGACGCCGTCGACCTCGGTGCCATCGACGTCGAGGATGGCGGCGGCTTTTTCGAGATCTTGAAGCTGGCCGCGGTCTACGGGTCGGTGCCGGTGACGCGCTTGCATCTCGACGGGGCCACCGCCGGCGACATCCTGGCTCTGATGACCGGTTGTCGCTTCCAGGTGCAGTTGGCCGGGCTGGACGCCGAGCTCAACGTTGTCAGCCACGAGAACGTCAGCCACGAGAACGTCAAGCCTCACGACACGAGGCGCACCGCCACCTCGTTACGCCGGAGGAATGGCACCGTCCACGGCGGGTCGTAGAACCACGCGATGGGCTCGCCGTCGGGGCTGACCTCGCTGCCCTCGAGTTCGGCGAGCAGCTCGGCGGACTTGGCGGCAATGACCGCCGGGCTGCGATCACCGGTGAAGCTCAGCACGGCATAGCGTTCGCCGGGGATCTCGACGACGGTGACCGATCCGTCCTCGGGTTCGGGCAGAGTGTCCAGCGACCACTTGGACGGCATGTAGAAGCGGATCATGGACCCGCCGTCGGCGGCGGACTGGGCGACCGGGGCGGTCATGGCGATCGTGTCGGATCGATCGTTGCCGCCGAGGATGTAGCCGGCCAGCCGCCGGAATCCGGTGCTGCGGGCGTCCTGCCCGTCGCCGGACACGGCGGTCTGAGCAGCGATGCGCGGCCCATAGCGCCGGATCTCGGCGCGGCCGACACGACCTTCGACCAGGTAGAACGGCTCCTCGGTGCCTGATCTGATGCCGACGATGCCGCCGACACCCTCGGCGAGCTGGATGATCCTGTTGAACATGTCGGGCGGATACCCACTCAGCGGTTGTCGTATCCCAGCGGGCAGTTGACGTGGACGTACACGGATTTCACCGAGGCGCCGAGACTCTTGCGCTCACGTATCGAACTGACCGAGCAATTGGCCAGCGATCCGCCGCGGCCTGCGCCGTTGACCTGGACGCTGTAGCCCTGGGCGCGCAGGTCGTCGACCGTCTGCGCGACGCTCGATCCGGACGGTGCGGCGACGGCGCTGGCCGCCAACGGTATTGCCGGGGTCAGTGCAACGGCGATGGTGGCGGCGGTGAAGGCGAACGTGTTCATGACTTCTCCTGTAGCGGTGGGGAACTGGCTTACGACTCTCACCGTATGGCCACCGCGACTGTTGGACCACGGACGCATAGAATTCTCAAATACGTTGACATCGAACCGATTACGACAATCTATGGGTCGGATATGAAGATCGTGACGGCGCCACGGCGTCCGCGTTAACCTGTGCAGAGAAGCCCGTTCGAGCCGCGGTCACCGGCCCGTGTGCACGGACGCCGCGAGGGTGTGAGACGCTGCCGATGTGAGTGCGCACCGAGGTCCCGCCCGTGCCGCTGGTCTGGCCGTCGGATACCTGGCCGACCTGATCTTCACCGATCCGCAACGCGGCCATCCGGTCGCGGTGTTCGGCACGGCCGCCGCGGCACTGGAGCGACGCACCTATGCGGACAACCGCGCCGCGGGCGCCGTGCACACCGCCACCCTGCTCGCGGTGCTGGGGGCATTGGGTGTCGTCGTCGAGCGGGCCGCCGCTCGTCGCGGTCCGATCTGGACGGTGACGGCCACCGCCGCCGCGACCTACGTCGTGCTCGGTGGCACCTCGTTGGCGCGCACCGGTGGTCGGCTCGCGGATCTGCTCGATGCCGACGATATCGACGGTGCCCGCGGCTTGTTGCCGTCGCTGTGCGGCCGTGACCCGGCCGCGCTGGACGCCGACGGGCTGGCCCGCGCCGCACTGGAATCGGTGGCGGAGAACACCTCCGACGCCCAGGTCGCCCCCATCCTGTGGGGCGCGGTGGCCGGGGTGCCCGGACTGCTGGTGTACCGCGGCGCCAACACCCTCGATGCGATGATCGGGCACAAGTCTCCGCGATACCTGCGCTTCGGTTGGGCGGCAGCCCGATTCGACGACGCGATGAACTATCTGGGTGCGCGGGCGACCGGACTGATCACCGTCGCGGTGTCCGGAGCACCCGCACGCGCGTGGCGGGCGTGGCAGCGTGATGCCGACAAGCATCCCAGCCCCAATGCCGGTGTCGCGGAGGCATCCTTTGCCGGTGCGCTCGGCGTGACGCTGGGCGGGCCGACCCAGTACGCGCACCGCCTCGAGATGCGCCCGGCGCTCGGTGACGGGCCGGCGCCGGAGGCGGCGGACCTGCGCCGGGCGGGCAGGCTGTCCAAGAGGGTGCAGGCCGGCGCGACGGCGCTGGCGGTCAGCGTCGCTTACCGTACCGGTCGGCGAGTTTCTGCTCGGTGGTCAGCGCGGGCTTTGTCTCGGTAGGTTTCCCGGTGTCCTCGTCGGGGCCTGCGGGCTCGGCAGATGGGTCAGTGGGCGCGGCCTCCCTGGCCGCGGCGGCAGCCTTCTCCTGGCGCCGGATACGCACCTCGGACATCACGAAGTAGCCCACCCCGATCGGGGCGATGATGCCGAACGCGATCCACTGGATCCCGTAGGACAGGAACGGGCCGGCATCAAGAATCGGCAACGGTATCGTTCCGAGCCCGCCCGGCTGGTTCTCCACCAGTTGGAGATACGAACCGGCCAGCGGCACCCCGGTCAGCTCGGAGATCTGCCCCGGATTGATCGTGTACACCTGCCGGGCGCCCTCGGCGAACAGCGGATCCTTGCCCGGCACCACACCTTCGGGGTCACGCAGGCGCGCGGTGATATCGACCCGTCCGGTCGGTGCATCGGCGATCGGCGGCACCGCGGTGCCCTGCTCCGGTTTCACGTAGCCGCGGTTCACCAGCACGGTGGGACCGCCGTCGACCACGAACGGAACCAGCACCTCGTAGGCCGGTGCGCCGTCCACCGACCGCAACCGGGCCAGCACCTGGGCTTCGGGTAGATAATGGCCGGTGGCGGTCACCCGCTGCCACTGATGCTCATGCGCCGACGAATCCTGCTGCGGCAGAAGCGAGGTCACCGGCACCGGGTCGGTGTTCAGTGAGGCGGCGATCTGGGCGTTCTCCCGCGAGGTGGTGGTGTTCTTGCCGAGCTGCCAGGGTGCCAGCACCGTGAAACACAACCAGGCGAAGGCCGCGACCACGACATAGAGCGCCAGCCACTGTGGCCGGAACAGGAAGGCCCACCGCTTCATCGCGCCGCCAGCCGCTCGTCGACCCACTGGTGTAATCCGGGCAGCGCGGACTCGATGACGGTGAAGACGGCCTCGAAATCCTCCGGGCCGCCGTAGTAGGGATCCTCGACATCGAGCGGATGCGCGCCCGAGCGCGGGTCGAAGGCCCGCATCATCCGCAGCCGTTCCGGCGGCACACCCATATCGGCGAGGAACCGAGCGTGGTTGCGCCCCATCGCCACCACCATATCGGCAGCGAGGTGGTCGTCGGCCAGTTGCGCGGCACGGTGCGTTGTCGGGTAACCATGCGCGCGTAGCACCGCGTTGGTGCGGCGATCGGCACCGTCGCCGGCATGCCAACCGCCCGTCCCGGCGCTGGTGACGCGCACCCGGTCGGCCAGCCCGCGTCCCTCGATCTGGTGGGCGAACATCTTCTCGGCCATCGGGGAGCGGCAGATGTTGCCCGAACAGACGAACGTCACATGCAGCGGCACGGACTCAGACACCCAGCACCTCCCGTAGCTCGGCCATCGTCGCCACCCGCCGCAGCGGCGCCGGCGCATCCGGACCGTCGAAGTCGCCGCGGCCGTATCCCCAGTCGACCACCACCGTCTCGATACCGTGCACCGCAGCACCCTCCACGTCATGGGATCGGTCGCCGACCATCAGCACCCGCTCGGGCAACGGGGTCAGCTGTTCCAAGGCAAAGGCGACGACCTCGTGCTTGGCCGCACGGCTGCCGTCCGGGCTCGCCCCCGCGATGACCTCGAAGCTGTCATCGAGGCCGAAATGGGCGAGGATGCGCTGGGCGGTCGGCTGTGCCTTGGAGGTGGCCACCGCCAGCCGGACCCCGGCCCGTTGCAGGTCGGCAAGCAGCTCTGGGATGCCGTCGAACACGCGGTTCATCGACCAGCCGCGGGTGGTGTAGTCGGCCCGGTAGGCGGTCATCGCCTCCTCGGCGCGCGTCCCGAGCCCCATCTCGTTCAGCGTGTGATGCATCGGCGGGCCGACGATGCGGCCGGCCAGGTCACCCTCGGGAACGGTCGCCCCGACCGCGGTCAACGCGTGCCGGAAACTGGCGACGATGCCCTCGGCGGAGTCGGTCAGGGTGCCGTCGAGATCGAACAGCACCAGCTGCGGACTGCTGGTCACGGTTTCAGGCACGGTCTCGGTCACGCATCCCATTGTCGCCGATGTACCTGTGCACCTGGGCGGCGCACTAGGGTCGTGCTGTGGCAGACGAGGTCCGGCAGGCGGCGCGGTACCACGGCGATGAGGCCGTGGCCCCCGGCATGCTGGACTTCGCGGTCAACGTGCGGGCCGGCGGGCCGCCGCCGTGGCTGGTCGAGCGGCTGGCCTCCCGGCTGACCGACCTGGGCCGCTATCCCACGGCGACAGATGCGCACCGCGCCGTCGACGCGGTCGCGGCCCGGCACGGCCGGCCGCGCGACCAGGTGCTGTTGCTGGCCGGCGGAGCTGAGGGGTTCGCCCTGCTGCCGAACCTGCAACCCCGGTCGGCCGCGCTGATCGCGCCGTCGTTCACCGAGCCCGAGGCCGTGCTGGCCGCGGCCGGGGTGCCGTTCACCCATGTCGTGCTGGACCCGCCGTTCGCGTTGGGTGCGGTGCCCGATGAGGCCGATCTGGTGGTGCTGGGTAATCCGACGAACCCCACGTCGGTGCTGCACCCGGCCGAGGCCATTCTCGGGTTGCGGCGCCCGGGGCGCATCATCGTCGTCGACGAGGCCTTCGCCGATGCTGTGCCGGGTGAGCCCGAGTCGCTGGCGAGCCGGTCGCTGCCCGACGTGCTGGTGCTGCGCAGCCTGACCAAGACCTGGTCGCTGGCCGGCCTGCGGGTGGGTTACGTGCTCGGCGCCCCGGATGTGCTGGCCCGGCTGTCCGCGCGCCGCGCGCACTGGCCGCTGGGCACGTTGCAGTTGGAGGCGGTGACGGCCTGTTGTGCGCCGGCCGCGGTCGCCGAGGCCGAGGCCGACGCGGTGCGGCTCGCGCAGCTGCGCACCGAGATGGTGTACGGGTTGCAGGCGGCCGGTATCGACGTACTCGACGGCCGGGCGCCCTTCGTCCTGGTGCGCGTCGCGGATGCCGAGTTGGTGCGAAAGCACCTCGATGAGAAAGGGATTGCGGTGCGCCGGTGTGACACGTTCGTCGGCCTCGAGGGCGGTTACCTGCGCGTGGCGGTTCGTCCGGAGTGGCCGCAGCTGGTGCGGGCACTGCAGGAGGTGCTCGGATGAGCGTGCCGCTGTCGGAGGTGATCGCTGTTCTGGACGCCGCCTATCCGCCTGAGCTGGCTCATGATTGGGATTCGGTCGGGCTGGTATGCGGTGATCCCGACGAGCCGGTGACCTCGGTGACGATCGCCGTCGATGCCACCGATGCGGTGGCCGCCGAGGTGCCCGGAGGCGGACTGCTGCTGGCGCACCACCCGCTGCTGTTGCGCGGTGTGGACACCGTCGCCACGTCCACGGCCAAGGGCGCGTTGCTCCATCGGCTGATCCGGACCGGACGCTCGCTGTTCACCGCGCACACCAATGCCGATTCGGCCACTCCCGGGGTCTCGGACGCACTGGCCGAGACGTTGGGTCTGGTGGTCGAGGAAGTGCTCTCGCCGGCGTTGTCGGGTCCCGACCTGGACAAGTGGGTGGTGTTCGTCCCCGCCGATCACGCCGGGGCCTTGCGGGATTCGTTGTTCGCCGCCGGTGCCGGTCAGATCGGTGACTACTCCTGCTGCAGCTGGAGTGTCTCGGGAACGGGCCAGTTCCTGCCCCATGAGGGTGCGACGCCGACGATCGGCGAGGTGGGCACCATCGAGCAGGTGACCGAGGATCGCGTCGAGGTGATCGCACCGGCGCGGTTGCGGGCTCGCGTGCACGCCGCGCTGCGGGCCGGCCACCCCTACGAGGAGCCCGCCTTCGACGTGTTCGCCCTGGCGCCGTTGCCCGCCGATGTCGGAATCGGGCGGATCTGCTCGCTGCCGACGCCGGAAACGTTGTCGGCCTTCGTCGCCCGGGTGTCCGGTGCGCTGCCGTCGACCACCTGGGGTGTGCGCGCCGCCGGGGATGCCGATGCCGTGGTGTCCCGGGTGGCCGTCTGCGGGGGTGCCGGTGACTCGCTGCTGGGCACCGTGGCCCGCGCCGGTGTGCAGGCCTATGTGACCGCTGATCTGCGTCATCACCCCGCCGATGAGCACGGCAGGGTCTCCGATGTGGCATTGGTCGACGTCGCCCACTGGGCCAGCGAATACCCGTGGTGTCACCAGGCCGCGGCCCTGTTGACCGGGCATTTCGGGACAGATCTACCGGTGCGGGTGAGCTCCGTGCGCACCGATCCATGGAATATCGATGGAGGACGTCAATCATGAAAGCCGCAGTCACCCAGCAGCGCTCGCTGCTGGATCTGGTGGAGCTCGATGCCGAGATGCGTCGCGTGGAGCATCGGGCGAAGAATCTCGCCGAGCAACAGGAGTTCGACCGGATTCACGCCGAGCACCAGACCGCCAATGACCAACTGGCCGTGGTGGCCATCGCGTTGGAGGATCTCGAAGGCCAGATCGGCAAGCTGGAGAGCGAGATCGATTCGGTGCGTCAGCGTGAGGATCGCGACCGTGCGCTGCTGGCCGACGGCACGGTGAACGCCAAGCAGCTCAGCGAGTTACAGCACGAGCTGGAGACCCTCGAGCGCAGGCAATCCTCGTTGGAGGATTCGCTGCTGGAGGTCATGGAACGTCGGGAAGAGGTGCAGCGCAAGCAGTCCGAGGAGCTGGCCCGTATCGACACCCTGCAGAATGCGTTGTCGGCCGCGCAGCTGGCCAGAGATGCTGCGTTGGTCGATCTCGACAATATCCGCCAGGTCTCGGGAACGCGCCGCGCGGAATTGGTGTCTCAGCTCGATCCCGATCTGGTGGCGCTCTATGAGAAGGTGCGCGCCGGCGGCGGTGCCGGCGCCGGATTGCTCCAGGGCAGGCGTTGTGGGGCATGCCGCATCGAGATCGATCGCGGTGAGATCGCCCGGATCACCGCGGCCGCCGATGACGATGTCGTGCGCTGCCCGGAATGCGGGGCAATCCTGTTGCGGTTCCGTCAGTGAGGGTTGTCGTCGAGGCCGACGGTGGGTCGCGCGGTAATCCGGGTCCGGCCGGTTACGGCGCGGTGGTGTTCAACGCAGACCGCTCGGCGGTGCTGGCCGAGCGTCGTCAGTCCATCGGGCGGGCCACCAACAACGTCGCTGAATACCGCGGATTGATCGCCGGTCTGGAGGCGGCGGCCGAACTCGATGCCACCGAGGTCGCGGTGTACATGGACTCCAAGCTCGTCGTCGAGCAGATGTCGGGCCGCTGGCGCGTCAAACACCCGGATCTGTTGGAGTTGCATCGCGAAGCCACCCAGGCGGCACGGCGCTTCGCCGACGTCGAGTACTCGTGGATTCCGCGGGAGAAGAATTCGCATGCCGACCGGTTGGCCAACGAGGCCATGGACGGCGCGGATTCGGCGCCGGTGCCGAACTCCTCGCCGGGGTGGAGCGGTGCGCGCGGCGAGCCCACGCAGATGTTGCTCTTGCGCCATGGACAGACCGAATTATCGGTGGAGCGCCGGTATTCGGGGCGGGGTAATCCGCCGCTGACCGAGTTGGGCCGAACCCAGGCCGATGCCGCTGCCCGCTATCTGGGTGCTCAGGGCCCGGTGGCGGCGGTGCTGTCCTCTCCGTTGGAACGCGCGCAGGAAACGGCCGCGGCGGCCGCGAAGGTGCTGGGCCTGGATGTGACGGTCGATGACGGACTGATCGAAACCGACTTCGGTTCTTGGGAGGGGCTGACCTTCAGCGAAGCCGCACAACAGGATCCAGATCTGCACCGCCGATGGTTACGCGACACCAGCGTGACCCCGCCCCGGGGTGAGAGCTTCGATTCTGTCGCAGAGCGGGTGCGGGATGCGCGTAACCGCATCATCGCCCAGTACGCCGGTGCCACAGTGCTGGTGGTATCGCATGTGACGCCCATCAAGACCCTGCTGCGCCTGGCGCTCGACGGTGGCTCGGGAATCCTGTACCGGCTGCATCTGGATCTGGCATCGCTGAGCATCGCCGAGTTCTACCCGGACGGACTGGCATCGGTGCGGCTGGTGAACCAGACGTCGTACCTTTAGGCACTCAATCCGAATGCAGGTGCAGGCGTTCACCGTGGACGTCGAAGATCATGATCGCCTCCACCGGACCGTCCACGGTACCGAACCAGTGTGGCGTCCAGGTCGAGAACTGCACGGCCTCACCGGGTTTGATGATGAAGTCGCGTTCGCCAAGGACCAGTCGCAGTCGGCCGGAGAGGATGTACATCCATTCCTGGCCCTCGTGGGTCGGCAGCTCGGTGGGGGGCGTGCTGCGTCGGGTGCTGATCCGCACCTTGAAGGTGTGTCTGCCGCCGACGGCACCCTCGCGGGTCAGCGGCCAATACGTGACGCCGTGGCGGGTGTGCGAGCTGCCACGGACGCGCGGGTCTTCCGATTCCGGTTCGCGCAGCAGTTCGTCGGTGCTGACGGCCAGCGCCGTGGCCAGCCGTGGCAGGTGATCCAGCGCGAGGCGGCGCTTGCCGGATTCCAGCCGGCTCAATGTCGAGACGTCGATGTTCGCGCGGCCTGCGACATCCTGCAGGGTCAAACCCTGTCGGGTGCGTAGATCCTTGAGCCGACGGCGGACCGTCTCATCGACGCTGTTTGCCTCCATGGCAAACCAGCTTGGCATTCTGGGCTGATGTCGGCAAGCTCGATGCCATGGACAACGTGTGGGATTGTGTGGTCGTCGGCGGGGGAGCGGCGGGGTTGAGTGGGGCACTGGTGCTCGGCCGGGCTCGCCGCGCCACCCTGGTGGTGGACGAGGGTGAGCAGAGCAACCTGGCCGCCCACGGTATCGGTGGTCTGCTCGGCCAGGACGGGCGTCCGCCCGCCGAGCTCTACGCCGACGGTCGTCGTGAGCTGGAGAAGTACTCGAGCGTGCAGTTCCGGCAGGGACGTGTCGTCGGCGCGACTGCCCACGACGGACACTTCGTCGTCGAATTGGCCGACGGCGGCAGGGAACGCGCCCGTCGCATCCTGTTGGCGACCGGTATGGAGTACCGGCCGCCTCAGATCGCCGGATTGGACGCGCTGTGGGGTGGCTCCGCCTTCCACTGCCCGTTCTGTCACGGCTGGGAGATGCGCGATAAGCCGCTGGCGGTGCTTGCCGACGGTGATCGGGCAGTGCACATGGCGCTGATGCTGCGTGGTTGGAGTGACGATATCGTCCTGCTGACCAATGGCGGGACGGCGCCCGCCACCGAAGGCATCGAGGTGGACGACCGGGTGGTGACCGAATTCCGTTCGGAGAACGGCGAACTGACCGAAATCGTGTTCGCCGACGGTGAGCCGCTGGCCCGCCGCGGTGTGTTGGTGGCGGCGACGTTGCACCAGCGCTCGTCGCTGGCGGCGCACCTGGGGGTTGCGTTCGCGCCGCCCACGCCGGTGTCCGCCGATGCCATCGTGGTCGACCAGTTCCAACGCACCACCGTGCCCGGTGTATTCGCGGCGGGCGATGTCAGTGTGCAGATGCCCCAGGTGGCCGCGGCCGTGGCGAGCGGATCCATGGCGGCAACGGCCGTCGTGCAGAGCCTGCTCGCCGATGACGTCGGACTTCCCGTGCCACCGTGGCCGGTTCCGGATACCCAGCAGCATTGGGATCAGCATTACGGCCAGCGTGACCGGATCTGGAGCGGCCGGGTGAACGTCCGGATGTCCGAGATCGCCGCCGAACTCACACCAGGGCGCGCACTTGATCTGGGCTGCGGCGAGGGTGCCGATGCCATGTGGCTGGCCTCGCGCGGCTGGTCGGTGGTGGCCACCGACGTCTCGGATGTCGCACTGCAGCGCGCCCGCCAGGATGCGGGGGAACTCCTGAGCCACATCGATTTTCAGCATCACGATCTGGAAGTCAGCTTCCCCGAAGGGCAGTTCGACCTGGTATCGGCCCAGTTTCTGCATTCGAAGCTGCCGATGGACCGGGTCCGGGTGTTACGGCGGGCGGCCGAGGCGGTGGCGCCCGGTGGCGTGCTGCTGATCGTCGACCACGGTGACGCGCCGCCATGGTCGAACCACCAGCACGTCGAGTTCCCGTCGGCCGAGGAGGTGCTGGCCGGCCTGGAACTGGGGGAGGACTGGGAGCGGGTGCGCGTCGAGGCGGTGGCCCGCGACGCCGTGGGGCCGGACGGGCAACCGGGGCACCTGACCGACAATGTAATGGTGTTGCGCCGACGCTGATGCGCGCACTTTCGGTGAGTCAACGACCCGCGCAGACGACCGGGAAATTGCTTGTTCTGTTCGCCGTTTTTATCTTCTGAACAGCGCTTACATAGTTATCCACAGAGGTGACGATCGGCCTTGTCTCGTCGGTGGGCGCGGGTAGAATCGCTCATATGTTCGAACAGTCGGGGTTGTCGGGGATGAGCGATGAGGCGCTCATCGCCGCGGTCACCGACGCCACCCGTGCCGAAGCTACGGCGGCGGCCCGGCGGCTTGCGTTGGTGGCTGAGGTGACGGCCCGGCACTGTGAGGACGAGGACGAGTCCTCGGCGTTGAAGTTGATCGACGGATGGGCGCTGGCGAAGGCCGAGATCAGCGCGGCGTGCACTCTCGGGCCGCGCGCCGCGAGCGCGCAGATGCGCATCGCGATGGCCCTGCGTGACCGGTTGCCCCGCACCGCTGAGGTGTTCGCGAAGGGAATGATCTCGGCCAAGGTGATCGCGGCGATCACCTGGCGCACCCAACTCGTCACCGACGACGACGCATTGGCGTTGATCGATGCCGGGATCGCCGGCAGCGCCCACCAATACGGCGCGCTGTCGGAGAACGCACTGATCGCGGCGGTCGACTTCTGGGTCCACAAGTTCGACCCGATCGCGGTCATCCGATCCAAGACCGCGGCCAAAGACCGCTACATCGACTTCGGCGACAGCGATGATCCTGATGGGGTCGTGTCGTTCTGGGGACGGATGCGCGCCACCGACGCCACGATCAGCGATGCCCGCCTCAACGACCTCGCCCACGGTGTCTGTGATGGTGATCCGCGGACCGTGGCCCAACGCCGCGCCGACGCCCTCGCCGCCGTCCTGGCCGGAGCCGACCAGCTAACCTGCCTCTGCGGTGACCGCGACTGCGTGGGGTCGGGGAAAGACCCTCGGGCGGGTGCGGTGACCGTTTACGTGCTCACTGGACAAGAACCCGACAGCGGGCACGGAGCCAAGCCCGCCTCGGGGCCCACACCCGATGGCAGCGGTACGCAGGACCCGCGGACCGATAAGGACGAAACACAGCCGGTGGCCGAGCCGCTGGCCGAGGAGCCCGCCGCGCACGATGGCAGCGCCGAACCCAAGCCCACCGCACCCGCTGCCCCGGCCGCCAGCACTCAGTCGAGCCTGGGCGCCGGGATCACCCTGGACGGGGCGATCGTCCCCGACCACCTGCTCGCCGAACTCATCGCCACCGGTGCGAAAGTCCGCCCCCTGAACAACACGACCGAGCTGGTTTCCGAGGCTCGGTACCGACCGTCGGCGAAACTGGCCGCCTACGTCCGCATGACCGCGATGACGTGCTGCTTCCCCGGCTGCGGAAAGCCCGCCCAGCGCTGCGACCTCGACCACCTCACCCCGTGGCCGGCCGGAGCCACCCATCCGGGCAACCTGCGCCCGCTCTGCCGCGAACACCACCTACTCAAAACCCTGAAAACCGGCTGGACGCCCAAAGCACACCCCGACGGCACCACCGAATGGACCGCCCCGAACGGGCACACCTACACGACGATGCCGCTCGCACCGATCCTGCTCCCGCACAACACCATCGACACCCCGATCCCCAGGGCGCGACACATCACCCTGATCGGCGAGCGGGACCGCGAGCCCGACATCCCACGGCGCCAACGCACCCGACAACACGACCGCGACTACCGCATCAACGCCGAACGCACCCGCAACGCAGCAGAGCTCGCCCTCGAAAACGCCCGCGGACAACCGGACTTTTAGATGCGGCAGGCGCCGTTAGGCCCGACAATGGTGGGCCAGCGGTGATGTGGTGCTACCGTTGCGCGCGCGGACGAGTTGGCCGGGCGGCCGCGGGCCACGGGGCGACCCGAGGTTCGAGGAAAGTCCGGACTTCACAGAGCAGGGTGATTGCTAACGGCAATCCGGGGCAACCCGCGGGAAAGTGCCACAGAAAACAGACCGCCGCCCGCAAGGGCGGTAAGGGTGAAACGGTGCGGTAAGAGCGCACCAGCATCCCGGGTGACCGGGATGGCTAGGCAAACCCCACCCGAAGCAAGGCCAAGAAGGCCGCAACCTGGTTGCGGTCGCGCGAGCGTTCGAGGGCTGCTCGCCCGAGCTTGCGGGTAGGCCGCTTGAGGCACCCGGCGACGGTGTGTCCAGATGGATGGTCGCCTATCGGTCCTCCGTCAGGAGGGCCGGTACAGAATCCGGCTTACAGGCCAACTCGTCCGCCCGCTCCTTGAAGATCTATTTCTTGACGGCCTTCTTCAGCGACACCAACGCCTCGTCGATACCGGCCTCGGCCTCCAGGGCCACCTCGACCTCCTTCTGATACAGCACCCCGTAGGTGAAGGTGTCCTCACCGGCGGCGTGCGCGGCATCGGCCTCGTGCAACAGGTGGGTCCGGCTCACCACGCTGTCCTGGTGGTCACCGAGCAGACTCTGGATGGTCTTGGCCTTGGTCTCCACCGCGGTGTCGCCGATTGCCGACGCGGTATAACGAAGTCGCTTGGCGCGCTTGCGAATCCGGTGTAATGACTCGTCGGTACCCGCCTCGGCGGCCGCCTTCGCCGCCTTGTGCACCTTCTTGTAGGCCGCCGAGACGCTCGCCGCGGCCGACTCCGACCCGGACTTCTTGGCAGTCTCCGACGGCGCGGCCACCAACTCGTCCAGACCGTCGAGCAACCGGAAGTACCGCTCCGAGCGCATCGCCAGCAGCGACCGGCGCCACCCGCCCGCATACCGGGCCTTGGCACCGTCGACCAATCGGGCCCGCACCGGGCCCCGCACCAACTCCGGGGCCAACGAGTCGATCGCCTTCTCGTACTTCTCCGCGAGCACCTCGGCATCGCGGGCCACCCCGAGGATGCCCGCCAGCAGCTTCAGCTCATCCAGGATCCAGGAATCCTTGGGTAACCCGAACGACTCGTCGGCCAGCAGGCTGCGGATCTTGCGGGTGGTGACGCGCATCTGGTGCACCGAATCCCACGCGTCGGCGCGCACCGCCCGATCCCACACCAACAGCTCGGCGACGTTCTCGGCCACCGCCCGGCGCACCGGATCGGATGCATCGACCGCGGCGGCCGGCGACGGCTCGCCGGTGGCCAGCACGCGCGCCAGCTTCGACCCGTGCCCGGCCGGTACCGCACCCGCGTCCAGCAGTCGGTTGGACAGCCGGTCCAGTAGGTCGCCGGCCTTGCGCGGCGCGCCGATCAGCTCCAGCTCCCACTCCCGCCAGGTCTGCGGCTCACTGTCGGGTCGTAACGCCGCCGCGTTGACCTGGTCATCGCAGAACTCGGCCAGCGGCGAGTCATCGGTGCCGAACAGCAGCGAGACCGTCCGGTTGGTGGTGATGCGCGCAACGGCCGACAGCGGACGGTCCCGCACGATCGCGGCGACGACATCACGGATGTCCTCGGGCACCGAGTCGGCCAATGGGGCCCGCACCTCGGTCCGCGCATCCGGTCCGGCGGGCAATTTCACATGCCAGCCCTCATCGGTGCCCCCGGTGCGGCGGCGCAGGGTGATCTTGTTGGCGGCCAGATCATGCGACGGTGTGTCGTAATACACCGCTTCCAGCAGTTGGGTCGGCGCGTGCTGAACCCTCGACACCAAAGCCAGCCCGTCGAATGATGGCGAGACCGTGCTCTCGACGACGTCGAACTTTCGCTCAACCTCGGTGTGGCGCGACGTCTTTGGTTTGTCGGCAGGCATGTTCACCCTTGTTCGATGTGGCACCCGGATCGTGTTGTGAACAGCGTGCCACATCCAGGTGAACGACCCGCCGGGCGCGTGAGCGGGCCGAAACCCGGGGCGGGTGAGTCGTCTGGCAACGGCGACGTAATACCGTGAGCGCCATGACCGCTTTCGAGACGCTGAAGTTCACCAGGGACGGGTCCGTCGTCACCATCGTCCTGGACCGGCCCGAGGCAGCCAACGGCATGAACGCGGAGATGACGCGCGAGCTGGCCGCCGCCGCCACGCTTTGCGATACCGCGGAGACCAAGGTGGTCACCCTGACCGGCGCCGGCCGGTTCTTCTGCGCGGGCGGCGATCTGAAGGCGATGGCTGCCGCCGACGATCCGGGCGCCTTCGTCAAGGGCATGGCCGACGACCTGCACCGCGCCATGTCGACGTTCGCCAGAATGGATGCCGTCCTGATCACCGCGGTCAACGGGGTCGCCGCCGGAGCAGGTTTCTCCCTCGGCGTCTCCGGAGACCTCGTGCTGGCCGCCGAATCGGCATCGTTCACCATGGCGTACACCAAGGCCGGCTTGAGCCCGGACGGCGGAGCAAGTTACGTGCTGCCGCGGCTGATCGGCCTGCGCCGCACCCAGGAGCTGATGATCACCAACCGGGTCGTCAAGGCCGCCGACGCGCTGGACTGGGGATTGGTCACCACCGTCGTTCCCGACGCCGAGCTTCCCGACACGCTGACCGAGCTTGCCGAGCAGATCGCCGCGGGCGCGCGCGGCTCCAATTCGGCGGTCAAACAGCTGCTGCTCTCCACCTACTCGAGCGGATACGAGGCGCAGCTGGAAAACGAGGCGCGCCATATCGCCACGAACGCCTCCTCCGCCGATGGCAGAGAAGGCGTTGCGGCATTCGTGGGTAAACGGGCACCTGCCTTCGGCTGAGCCGAGGAACAGGCCAACAGCTAGTAGGAGTGCTCCTCGGCCGGGAACACGCCGCCGGCCACCTCGTCGGCGTACTGCCGTGCCGCACGTCCCAGCTCGGTGCCGATCTCGGCGAACCGCTTGACGAACTTCGCGGTCTTGCCCGACGTCAGCCCCGCCATGTCCTGCCACACCAACACCTGGGCGTCGCAGTTCGGCCCGGCGCCGATACCGATGGTCGGGATGGTCAGCTTGCCGGTGATCTGGGTGGCCAGCTCGGCGGGCACCATCTCCAGCACGACGGCCACCGCACCGGCCTCGGCCACCGCGATCGCATCGTGGATGGTCTGATCACCGTTGTCGCCGCGCCCCTGCACCCGGTACCCACCGAGGCCGTTGACGCTCTGCGGGGTGAACCCGATATGCGCGATCACCGGGATGCCTGCCTGCGTCAGCGCCGCGATCTGCGCTGCCACCCGCTCGCCGCCCTCCAGCTTCACCGCGTGCGCGCCGGTCTCCTTCATGAACCGGGTCGCGGTCTCCAGCGCCTGGTCGACGCTGCGCTCGTAACTGCCGAAGGGCAGGTCGGCGACCACCAGCGCGTGCTGCGCGCCGCGAACGACCGCGCTCACCAACGGGATCAGCTCGTCGATGGTGACGCGAACGGTGGTGTCGTAGCCGTACACCACGTTCGCCGCGGAATCACCGACCAGGAGGACTGGGATCCCCGCGTCGTCGAAGATCCGGGCGGTGGAGTAGTCGTATGCGGTCAGCATGGACCACTTATGGCCCTCGGCCTTCCACTTCTGCAGGTGATGGGTGCGAACCTTCACGGGCGTATTGCCGGCACCATAAACGGACTGCTCAGACATCTTTGTCCTTCGATGTGTGTTGTCGGGTAGTCCTCGAGGCCCATCCGGGTCCCCGGGTCTTCTGACGCCGACAAGTCTGCCACCTCCGGTCATGTCGGGTGAACAGCGTGCTCGAGTGGATTTGCTCACACCGGTCACCGGCGGCCCTACCATCGGCAGCATGCAACGACTCAGTGGGCTCGACGCCAGCTTCCTCTATCTGGAGACGGCCGCCCAGCCGTTGCACGTCTGTTCCATCCTCGAACTCGACACCTCCACGATGCCCGGCGGCTACACCTTCGACCGGTTGCGCGACGAACTCGCCATGCGGGTCAAGGCGATGCCCGAGTTCCGGGAGAAGCTCGCCGACAGCCGACTCAACCTCGACCACCCCGTGTGGGTCGAGGACCCCGACTTCGATGTGCAGCGCCACCTGCACCGAATCGGCCTGCCCGCACCCGGTGGTCGCGCCGAGTTGTCGGAGATCTGCGGTCACATCGCCTCCCTGCCGCTGGACCGTAGCCGTCCGCTGTGGGAGATGTGGGTCATCGAGAACGTGGCGGGCACCGACGCGCACGACGGCGGCCGGCTGGCGTTGTTGACCAAGGTTCACCACGCCGCGGTCGACGGTGTCACCGGTGCCAACCTGATGTCGACGTTGTGCACCACCGAGCCCGACGCGCCGCCGCCCGACCCGGTGGACGGCCCCGGCACGGCCACCGAACTGGAGATCGCGATCAACGGTGCCCTTCGGTTCGTCACCCGTCCGCTGAAGCTGGCGAACGTGCTGCCCTCGACGATGTCCACCGTCGTCGACACCGCACGGCGGGCCACGAAGGGGCTGACCATGGCGGCTCCGTTCGCGGCGCCGAAGACCCCGTTCAACGCGAATGTGACCGGACACCGCAACATCTCGTTCGCCGAGATGGACCTCGCCGATATCAAGACCGTCAAGGACCGCTTCGGGGTGAAGGTCAACGATGTGGTGATGGCGCTGGTCTCCGGCGTCCTGCGGCGGTATCTGCTCGACCGTGACGAGCTGCCGGAGTCCTCGTTGGTGGCCATGATCCCGGTTTCCGTGCACGACAAGTCCGACCGGCCCGGTCGCAATCAGGTCTCGGGCATGTTCTCCTCGCTGCACACCAACATCGCCGACCCTGTCGAGCGCCTCAAGGCCATCGCCGAGGCCAACTCGGTGGCCAAACAACACAGCTCGGCCATCGGGGCCACCCTGCTACAGGACTGGACGCAGTTCGCCGCCCCAGCGGTGTTCGGCATCGCCATGCGCGTCTACGCCCGCAGCAAGCTCTCGGCCGCGGCGCCGGTGCACAACCTGGTGGTCTCGAACGTGCCGGGACCGCAGGTCCCGCTGTACCTGCTGGGCTGTGAGGTCAACGCGATGTACCCACTGGGCCCGATCTTCCACGGCTCGGGGCTCAACATCACCGTGATGTCGCTGCGCGGCAAGCTCGATGTGGGCATCATCTCGTGTCCCGAACTGCTGCCCGACCTGTGGGAGATGGCCGACGACTTCACCGTCGAGTTGGCGGACCTGCTGGCCGCGGCGCGCGCCTGACCTCGCCCTCACCAGCTGTGATGTCGGCGCATGGCAGCATGGTCAGCCATGAACCTCACGCGCGGGATTCTCGCCGCCTCGATGACGCTGCTGCTGGTATCCGGATGCAGCAACGCCATCGAAGGTCGCGCCGTGCTCTCCGCCCCGCGGCCCGGCACACCCGTGCAGTGGGCGCCGTGCGAGGCGGGTGCGGGGGAGTCGCAGATCCCCACCGGCGCCGAATGCGGGCTGCTGTCCGTGCCCGTCGACTACGACAAACCCGACGGTGACGTCGCCCAGATAGCGATGATCCGCATCAAGGCCACCGGCACCAAGATCGGCACTCTGTTCATCAATCCCGGCGGTCCCGGTGAATCCGGTGTGAAAGCGGCCGCCTCGCTGGTGGGCAGCCTGCCCCAGCCGGTGCGGGAACGTTTCGACCTGGTCGGCTTCGACCCGCGTGGGGTGGGCGCGTCCAAGCCCGCACTGTGGTGCAACTCCGATGAGGACAACGATCGCCAACGCGCCGACCCGACGGTGGAATACGACGACGCGGGCGTTGCCCATATCGAGGCCGAGACCAAGGCCTTCGTGGACCGCTGTGTGCAGAAGATGGGTGACGAGTTTTTGGCGAACATCGGAACCCAAAGCGTGGCAAAGGATCTGGATGCCATGCGGCAGGCCGTCGGTGACGAGAAGCTGACCTATCTCGGCTACTCCTACGGCACCAGGATCGGCGCCACCTACGCCGAGCTGTTCGGTGGCGACAAGGTGCGCGCGATGATCCTCGACGGCGCGGTCGATCCCAACGCCGACCCGCTGGAGGCCGATCTGCGTCAGGCCAAGGCCTTCCAGACCGCGTTCGACGATTACGCCGCCGACTGCGCCAAGGATCCGGAATGCCCGCTGGGCACCGATCCGGCCAAGGCCACCGAGGTGTACAAGTCGCTGGTCGATCCGCTGGTCGACAGCCCGGCCCGGACCCGCGATCCGCGCGGGCTCGGCTACAGCGACGCGGTCGTGGGCACGATCCTGCCGCTGTACTCGCCGAGCCTGTGGCGCCACCTGACCGACGCGCTGACCGAGCTGCGCGCCGGTCGCGGTGACACCATGCTTGCGCTGTCGGACCTCTACATGGGTCGAGATGCCGACGGCCACTACAACAATTCGACCGATGTCCGGGTCGCCGTCAACTGCGTCGACGAACCCCCGATCACCGATCGCGATGTCGTCATCGAGCAGGACCGCAAGCTCCGCGAGCTCGCGCCGTTCATGAGTTATGGCGAGTTCACCGGTAACGCCCCGATGGGAACCTGCTCGTTCTGGCCGGTGCCGCCGACGTCGGAACAGCACGAGCTGCGGGTGCAGAACATGCCGCCGACCCTGGTGGTGTCGACCACCAACGATCCGGCGACGCCGTACCAGGCCGGTGTCGACCTGGCCCGCCAGCTCGGCGGGACGCTGCTCACCTACGACGGCACCCAGCACACCGTGGTGTTCCAGGGCGACCGCTGCGTCGACGACATCTCCAGCAAGTACCTCGTCGATCTCCAGGTCCCGCCGGTAGGCACCCGCTGCTGACCGGCGGCCGGCAGGTCACGGCTGCGTCACCGTCTGATCTCCGTGGCGGTGCGTCGGCGGGCGAGCGCGGCGGCCCGTGCGAGCATGGCCGGCATGTGGCTGGCGGGCAGGCTTTTCGCGATGCTGCTGGCCCCACTGGTGCTGGCCGGCGCGCTCGTCGTGCCCGCGCAGGCCGCCGTCGCCTGGGGCGGTTGCGCACAGCTGCTGGGTGACCGGCCGGTCATCGCGACCGCCCAATGCGGCACCGTCGCGGTCGACGGGGCGGAGCTGGCGGTCATCAGGGTGCCCGCATCGGGGGACCGGATCGGGATCCTGATGGTCAATCCGGGCGGTCCCGGTGCCTCGGCGGTGGACACCGTCGCCGATATGGGAACGGCCCTGGCGGACACCGAGATCGGTCGCCGATTCGATCTCGTCGGCTTCGATCCGCGTGGGATCGGTTACTCGACACCGCAGCTGCGCTGCCGCACCGACGCCGAGATGGACGCCTACCGGCGCGAGCCGATGGTCGACTACAGCCCTACCGGGATCGCCCATATCGAAGAGGTCTACCGCTGGTTCGGGCAACGTTGCCTCGACCAACTGGGTGCGTCGTTCCTGGCGGGCCTGGGCACCGACACCGCCGCCGACGACATGGACATTGTCCGCGCAGCCCTCGGTGAGGAGCAGCTCAGCTATCTCGGCTTCTCCTATGGCACCGCACTGGGTACCGCCTACGCCGAGCGCTATCCGGATCGGGTGCGCGCCATGGTGCTCGACGGTGCGCTGGATCCGGCGGTCGGTCCGATCGAGCGGAACATCGCGCAACTCGCGGGATTCCAGGGTGTTTTCGACGAGTACGCCGCCGACTGCGCCCGCTCGCCGGCCTGCCCACTGGGCACCGACCCCGCCGCCTTCGTCAGCCGCTACCACGAGCTGATCGACCCGCTGGTCCAGCGGCCGGGCGCCACGTCCGACCCGCGCGGGCTGAGCTACTCCGACGCCATCACCGGTACCGCCAACGCGCTGTACTCGAAGCGGTACTGGCCCTATCTGACCAGTGGTCTGCTCGGGCTGGCCCACGGCACCGATGCCGGCGACCTGCTGATGCTCGCCGACAACTACCTGGGTCGTGATGCGGGTGGCCGCTACAGCAGCCAGCAGGATGCCTTCACCGCGATCCGCTGTGCCGATGCCCGCTTCTCACCGGATCCGGCGGTGTGGGTGGACGCCGACCGGCGCACCCGGGCGGCGGCTCCCTTCCTGGAGTACGGCAGCTTCACCGGTTACGCACCGCGCGATATCTGCGCGCTGTGGCCGGTGTCGTCCACCCGCGAGCCACACCCGGCCGTCTCGCCGGGGCCGGGCAAGGTGATCGTCGTGTCCACCACGCGTGATCCGGCGACCCCGTACCAGGCCGGGGTGAACTTGGCCCAGCAGTTGCAGGCGCCGCTGGTGACCTTCGAGGGCAGCCAGCACACGGTGGTGTTCAACGGTGACGCCTGCGTCGACACGTCGGTGCTGGCATTCCTGACCGATCTGACCCAGCCGCCGGCCGGGTTGCGGTGCTGAGTCCGACGATTCGTCGCCGCCGGACTCGGCCGCGTAACACAGATTTAACAGCCGGTACCTAGGCTTCGCCTATGGACCGCCAGAAGGAATTCGTGCTGCGCACGCTGGAGGAACGCGATATCCGTTTCGTCCGGTTGTGGTTCACCGACGTGCTCGGCTACCTCAAGTCGGTGGCGATCGCGCCCGCCGAGCTCGAGGGTGCCTTCGAGGAGGGCATCGGCTTCGACGGCTCCTCGATCGAGGGTTTCGCCCGGGTGTCGGAGGCCGATATGGTCGCCCGCCCCGATCCGTCCACCTTCCAGGTGTTGCCGTGGTCTGACAGCGCGGGCAGGCACCACTCGGCGCGGATGTTCTGCGATATCACCATGCCCGACGGCTCCCCGTCGTGGGCGGACTCGCGGCATGTGCTGCGCCGCCAGCTCGCCAAGGCCAGCGATCTCGGTTTCTCCTGCTACGTGCATCCGGAGATCGAGTTCTTCCTGCTCAAGCCCGGCAATGACGAAGACCCGCCGGTACCGGCCGACAACGGCGGCTACTTCGACCAGGCCGTGCACGATTCGGCGCCCAACTTCCGTCGCCACGCCATCGATGCGCTGGAGCAGATGGGCATCTCGGTGGAGTTCAGCCACCACGAGGGTGCGCCCGGCCAGCAGGAGATCGACCTGCGCTACGCCGACGCCCTGTCCATGGCCGACAACGTGATGACCTTCCGCTACCTGGTCAAAGAGGTGGCTCTCAGCGATGGCGTGCGGGCCTCCTTCATGCCCAAGCCGTTCTCCGAGCATCCCGGTTCGGCGATGCACACCCATATGAGCCTGTTCGAGGGTGAGACCAACGCCTTCCACAGCCCCGACGATCCGCTGCAGCTCTCCGATGTCGCGAAGTCGTTCATCGCGGGAATCCTGGAGCACGCCAGCGAGATCAGTGCCGTCACCAACCAATGGGTGAACTCCTACAAGCGGCTGGTGCACGGCGGCGAGGCCCCGACCGCGGCGTCGTGGGGCGCGGCCAACCGCTCGGCGCTGGTGCGGGTGCCGATGTACACCCCGCGCAAGGCCTCCTCGCGGCGCATCGAGGTGCGCAGCCCGGACTCGGCCTGCAACCCGTACCTGACGTATGCGGTATTGCTGGCGGCCGGCCTGCGCGGAGTCGAGAAGAACTACGTGCTGGGCCCGCAGGCCGAGGACAACGTGTGGAGCCTGACGCCCGAGGAACGCCGCGCCATGGGCTACAAGGAACTGCCGGGCAGCCTCGGCGTGGCATTGGCCGAGATGGAGAGCTCCGAGCTGGTGGCGGAAGCTCTGGGAGAGCACGTGTTCGACTACTTCTTGCGCAACAAGCGCACGGAGTGGGAGAACTACCGCAGCACCGTCACCCCGTTCGAGTTGAAGAACTACCTGTCGCTGTAGCTTGGGTGGGTGTCCAAACCCGTCACTCAGCGTCCCAAGCTGCCCGGTGTCGGGCGACTGGGCCTGGTCGAGCTGACCGCCAAGGCGGACCTGGATCGGCTCGGCTGGAACACCGACGACCATGTCGAGCTGCTGTGGTCGCTCTCGCGTGCGCCCGACGCCGATGCCGCGCTGCGCGCGATGGTGCGCCTGGCCGACGCCCTCGGCGACGACTGGGACGAGCTGAACGCCGCGCTGCTGAAAGACAAGTCACTGCGCGGGAGACTGTTCGCGGTCCTCGGCGGTTCGCTGGCCCTCGGTGATCACCTCGTCGCGCGGCCGCAGTCCTGGCGGCTGTTGGCCGGCGCGGTGCGGCTGCCGGACCGGGATGCGTTGGCCGAGCAGTTCGTCGCCGCCGCGCACGAGGTCACCGACACCCGATTGGCCAGTCTGCCGCTGCAGACGCTCTACCGGGACCGGCTGCTGGTGCTGGCTGGTCTGGACCTGGCGCCGACCGTCGAGAACGAGCCCGTGCTGCAGTTCAGCACGGTCGGCGAACACCTTTCCGACCTCGCCGATGCCGCGCTGGCGGCGGCCCTGGTGATCGCGGTCAAGACGGTCTGCGACGATCCGGGGAAGGCGCCGGTCATCTCGGTCATCGCGATGGGCAAATGCGGTGCGCGCGAACTGAACTACGTCAGCGACGTGGATGTCATCTTCGTTGCGGAGAACGCCGATGCGATCAGCACTCGGGTCGCCGGGGAGATGATGCGGTTCGCCGGGGATACCTTCTTCGAGGTCGACGCGGCGCTGCGCCCGGAGGGCAAGCAGGGCCAGCTGGTGCGGACGCTGGAATCCCATATCGCCTACTACGAACGATGGGCCAAGACCTGGGAGTTCCAGGCGCTGCTCAAGGCCCGCCCGGCCGCCGGGGATCCCGAACTGGGCGCGCGCTATATCGAGGCGCTGATGCCGATGGTCTGGACCGCCTGCGAGCGTGAGGATTTCGTCCCCGACGTGCAGGCCATGCGTCGCCGTGTGGTCGAGCTGGTGCCGGCCGGGGTGCGTGACCGGGAGCTCAAGCTGGGCACCGGTGGCCTGCGCGATGTCGAGTTCGCGGTGCAGCTGCTGCAATTGGTACACGGTCGCACCGACGACACGTTGCATGTCGCGTCGACCGTCGATGCGCTGGCCGCGCTGGGCAGCGGTGGTTACGTCGGCCGCGATGATGCCGCCAATCTGACTGCGTCCTACGAGTTCCTACGATTGCTCGAACATCGGCTGCAGTTGCAGCGGCTCAAGCGCACGCACATGTTGCCCGAACCCGATGACGAGGAGGCGCTGCGCTGGCTGGCGCGCGCGGCGCATGTCCGGCCCGACGGCCAGCACGACGCCCTCGGCGTGCTGCGCAACGAACTCAAACGGCAGAGCCACCGGGTATCGCGGTTGCACGCCAAGCTGTTCTATCAGCCGCTGCTGGAGTCGGTCGGTAAGCCGGGCATCCATGAGGTGATGTCCACCGAGTCGGCCGAACGACAGCTGGCCGCACTGGGTTACGAGGGTCCGAGCAGTGCGTTGACCCACCTCGCGGCGCTGACCGGTGAGGGCGGCCGCCGTGGGCGGGTGCAGCAGGTGTTGTTGCCCACGCTGTTGGACTGGTTGTCCGACACCCCCGATCCCGACGCCGGGCTGTTGGCCTACCGGCGCATCAGCGAGGAACTCGGTGATCTGCGCTGGTATCTGTCCACGCTGCGTGACGAGGGGGCGGTCGCCAAACGTCTGATGCGGGTGCTGGGCACCTCGGCCTACGTCCCCGATCTGTTGATGCGCGCTCCGGAGGTGATCCAGCTCTACGCCGACGGACCGTCGGGTCCGAAACTCCTTGATGCCGACCCGGATACCGTCGGTCGGGCGTTGGTCGCCTCGGCCGCGAGGCATCAGGATCCGGCCCGCGCGATCGCCGCGGCGCGCACCCTGCGCCGCCGCGAGCTGGCCCGCATCGCCTCGGCCGACCTGTTGGGCATGCTCGAGGTCACCGATGTGTGCCGGGCGCTGACCTCGATCTGGGTGGCGGTGCTGCAGGCCGCGCTGGACGTGGTGATCCGGGACAAGACCCCCGCGGGGGGAGCGCCGGCACGCATCGCGGTGATCGGGATGGGTCGGCTCGGTGGCGGCGAACTGGGGTACGGCTCCGATGCCGATGTCATGTTCGTCTGCGAGCCCGACAACGGCGCCGAGGAGTCGGTCGCGGTCAAGTGGTCGGTGACGATCGCCGAACAGGTGCGCGCCCTGCTCGGAACCCCCAGTGCCGACCCGCCATTGGAGGTCGACACCGGTCTGCGGCCGGAGGGCCGCAACGGTCCGCTGGTGCGCACGTTGGCCTCTTACGAGGCGTACTACTCCCAGTGGGCGCAGCCGTGGGAGATCCAGGCCTTGTTGCGGGCGCATCGGGTGGCCGGTGATCTGGAGTTGGGGGAGCGGTTCCTGCATCTCGTCGACAAGACCCGTTATCCGGCGGGCGGGGTGTCGGCCGAGGCGGTTCAGGAGATCCGTCGGGTCAAGGCGCGCGTGGATGCCGAGCGGTTGCCGCGCGGTGCCGATCCCAACACCCACACCAAGTTGGGCCGCGGTGGATTGGCCGATATCGAATGGACCGTCCAGCTGCTGCAGTTGCGCTACGCCCATGAGATACCGGCGCTGCACAACACCTCGACCTTGGCGACCCTGGATGCGATCGGCGCCGCGGAGTTGCTCGCCGAAGGCGATGTCGCACAACTGCGGGAGGCGTGGCTGACGGCGACCCGGGCGCGCAACGCCCTGGTGCTGGTGCGCGGCAAGGCGACCGATCAACTGCCGGGCCCGGGTCGGCAACTGAACGCGGTCGCCGCGGCGGCGGGATGGCCTGGCGGTGACGGCGGGGAGTTTCTCGACAACTATCTGCGCGTCACCCGACGGGCGAAAAACGTGGTACGCAACGTGTTCGGAGTCTGAGATGCAGCCCTTCCCGGAGATCAGCGGCGATGAGCATGACCGTCAGCGCGATCTCTACGGTCCGCTCACGGCGGCGATCCGCAGGCTCGTCGACGCCGGCATCCGCACCGGCGCCGACGCAGAGACGGTGCGCGCGGCGCAGTCGGCCATCGAGGCGGCCGCCGAGGCGCTGGAGGGCCGAGAACACGATGCGCCGCGGACCATGCGGCATGCCGAAACCGGGCGTCCCGTCACCTGGGCCGATCCGGCCATCGGTCTGCGTAATGCCATCGCACCGCCGCTGCACATCGAGCACGGCGAAGACGGCCGGTGCTGGTCGGAGTTCCGCCTCGGGACGCCGTACGAGGGCCCGCCGGGACGGGTGCACGGCGGGATCTGTGCGCTGGTTCTCGACCACATCCTGGGCGAGGTGGCCAGCGAAGGTCTGGTGAAGCCGCGGTTCACCGGGACCCTGACCCTGCGGTACCGACGCGGGACACCGTTGGGCGCGCTGCGGGCCGAGGCGTGGGTGGACCGCATCGACGGCGCGAAAGCCTTTGCCCGCGGCCACATCCTGGATGCCGAAGGGCCCACGGTGGAAGCCGAGGGCATCTTCGTCATGCCGGCGTGGGCGCGCCCTGCGATCTAAGCCGAGCGCGTTTTCCGCAGGACGCTGTCCAGCGCGATGGAGCCGCCGCCGATGAAGACCAGCAGCAGGAACCCGAAGCAGTAGAGCACGGCAGCCTCGCCGCCGTTGTCGATCGGCCACAGTGCCGTCGGCTGGTGTGCGGTGAAGTAGGCGTAGGCCATCTCGCCGGAGGCGATGAACGCGGCGATCCGGGTGAACAAGCCGGTCAGGATCAGCAGGCCGAGGACGAGCTCGATCACACCGGCGTACCAGTAGGGCCAGGTGCCGACGGGCACGGTGCCGCTTTCCATGGCGGTGGGGAAGCCGAAGAGCTTCTGGGTGCCGTGCACGGTGAACAGCAGTCCGAACACGATACGGAAGGCCGACAGTGCGAGCGGGGTGAACGGGGCGAGCTTGGAGTCCAGACCTGTAGATGACATGGATCTGATAATAGGACCGCAGTCCGTTTAGGATCTAGTCCGCCGGCGTGCGACTTCTCACGCGATCCAGGGAATACGCGCCGCCCCCGGTGAACACCAACAGCAGGAACACGAAACAGAACAGGATGGCGTCCAGGCCGCCGTTACCGCCGTACTCGGGGCTCACGATCGGCCACAACCCCAGCGGCTGGTGTTGCCAGAAGTAGGCCACCGCCATCGATCCCGACGCGATGAACGCCGCGACGCGGGTGAACAGGCCGACCATGATGAGTACCCCGGCGACCAGCTCGATGAGACCGGCGTACCAGACCGGCCATGACCCGATTGGCATCTCCATCGCGATGGGCCAGCCGAAGATCTTCGAGGTGCCGAACAGGGTGAACAGGAACCCGACGACGACCCGGACCAGACTGAGTACCGCCGGGGCCGCCGCGTTGAGGCGATCGGACAGATTGATCATGTCGTCTGACCCTACCCACCGGCGGTGAGGATCCGCATGAGTCGCCGCTTCTTCATGTTCTGCTCGATCACCCAGGCGACGTCCGGATCGCTGTCATCCAGCGACGAGAAGACCGGCAGACCCGAGTCCGGTGCCGCGGCCACCGCGACGCTCCAGCAATAACCCAGGGTCTGGCGCAGTGTGCGCAGCGCGGGGTCCCGGCGCGCATCGGAAGGCCACCCGGTGAGCACAGCCGTTGCGGCGGTGCATGTATCGATGGCACACGCCGCAACGGCTGGGGTGCCCAGCAGCCTTGGCTCGCAGATGGCGGCCACCGCCGCGCGCACCACCAGCGGGTCCGGGTCGCGGGCCCACCGCGTGACCAGCTTCTGCATGGTGCCGATATCGCTGTCCGCCAACAACTGCAGGCCGAGGACCACCCCCTCGCGGACTCGCCAGCGTGGATCGCGGGCCGATGAGTGGGCCCGCGCCTGCGACGCGGTGTCTGTGGCGCGGGCGCCCAGCGCGACGGCCGCGCACATGGCGCGGTACTCGTCGGTGCTGTCGACCAGCCGGTCGATATCGTCCGGATCGGCCAGTGCGCCGAAGGCCAGCGCCAGCTCGGTGTTGGCCCGGGGGCCGGGCAGCCCGGAATGCTCGTCGAGGTAGCGCGGCCACCGGGCTCGCGGGAGGGAACGGAGTTCGGCGGTCCACTGCGTCCGCGGTGTCATGGCACAGAGCTTAGGGCGGACCGAAGGCCGCGCGCGAAAGCAGAAGTGCCCCAGGTCGGCTGGACCTGGGGCACTTCTGTTGACTGTCTGTTTAGACGTCGCCGGTTTTAGACGTCGCCGGTTTTAGACGTCGTAGTACAGGCTGAACTCGTACGGGTGAGGACGGATCTGGATCGGCATGATCTCGTTCTCCCGCTTGTAGGAGATCCAGGTCTCGATCAGATCCTCGGTGAACACGCCGCCCTCGGTGAGGTATTCGTGATCCTCTTCGAGCTTGTCGATCACCGCGGCCAGCGAGGTCGGGGCCTGCGGGATGTTGGCGGCCTCGTCCGGGGGCAGCTCGTAGAGATCCTTGTCGACCGGGGCCAGCGGCTCGATCTTCTTCTTGATGCCGTCGATACCGGCCATCAGCATGGCCGCGAACGCCAGGTACGGGTTACCCGAGCTGTCCGGGCAACGGAACTCAAGACGCTTGGCCTTGGGGTTGTTGCCGGTGATCGGGATGCGCACGCATGCCGAGCGGTTGCGCTGGCTGTAGACCAGGTTGATCGGGGCCTCGTAACCCGGCACCAGACGCTTGTAGGAGTTCACCGTCGGGTTGGTGAAGGCCAGCAGCGACGGGGCGTGGTGCAGGATGCCGCCGATGTAGTGGCGCGCGATGTCCGACAGGCCGGCGTACCCGGACTCGTCGTGGAACAACGGCTTGCCGTCCTTCCACAGCGACTGGTGGGCGTGCATGCCCGAACCGTTGTCACCGAAGAGGGGCTTGGGCATGAAGGTGACGGTCTTGCCGTTCTGCCATGCGGTGTTCTTGATGATGTACTTGAACAGCAGCACATCGTCGGCGGCGGCCAGCAGGGTGTCGAACTTGTAGTTGATCTCGGCCTGGCCTGCGGTGCCCACCTCGTGGTGACCGCGCTCGAGCACGAAGCCGGCGTTGGTCAGGTTGGTGGCCATCTCATCGCGCAGATCCACGTAGTGGTCGTACGGCGCGACGGGGAAGTAGCCGCCCTTGGGGCGCACCTTGTAGCCGCGGTTGGGGGAGCCGTCGGCCTCGTAGGGCTCGCCGCTGTTCCACCAGCCGGACTCGGAGTCCACCTCGTAGAAGGTGCCGTTCATCTTCGAGTCGAAGCTCACCGAGTCGAAGATGTAGAACTCGGCCTCGGCACCGAAGTAACAGGTATCGGCGATACCGGTGCTGACGAGGTAGTTCTCCGCCTTGCGGGCGACGTTGCGCGGGTCGCGCGAGTAGGCCTCACGGGTGAAGGGATCGTGCACGAAGAAGTTCAGGTTCAGCGTCTTGGCCGCCCGGAACGGGTCGATGCGCGCGGTGTTGGGGTCGGGCAGCAGCATCATGTCCGACTCGTGGATCGACTGGAAGCCGCGCACCGAAGAGCCGTCGAAGGCCAGTCCGTCCTCGAAGACGCTCTCGTCGAACGCCGAGGCCGGGATAGAGAAGTGCTGGACGACACCGGGCAGATCGCAGAACCGAATGTCGACGTACTCGACGTTCTCGTCCTTGATCAGCTTGAAGATGTCATCGGAGGTCTTTTCTGCCACTACGAATTCTCCTTTTCTGGTGACCCGCGCGTTGACGCTATGGACACCATGTTGCACGGTCATCAACCGTATGTTGCGTAGACGTTACGCAATGGCCCCTCGGGGCCGGGAACCTATGCTTGGGGCATGGCCCGTGAGATCTCATCCTGGTTGTCCGGACCGGAGCCCTTCGATTCGGCCGCAGGCGCCCCCGGACAGGACCGTGGGGACTACCCCGGGCACCGGCTGGGATTACCGCAGCATGGATCGGGCTCGATCGCCGGCTTCGGCAGGCGTGCGGCCGCACTGCTGATCGACTGGCTGATCGCCTACGGCCTCACCGCGCTGGGCATGTCCTTCGGACTGGTCTCGTTGACCGCGATGTCCACGGTGGTCCTGGTGGTGTGGTTCGTTCTCGGCGCGGTATCGGTGCGACTGTTCGGCTTCACCCCCGGCCAGCTCGCACTTGGGCTGATGGTGGTGTCGGTGGACAACCGTCAGCACGTCGGTCTGGGCCGGGCGGCGGTGCGCGGCTTGTTGGCCGCGCTGGTGATCCCGGCTCTGTTCACCGACTCCGACCAGCGCAGCCTGCACGATCTGGCCACCAAGACCGCCGTTGTCCGGCGCTAGGCCCCGACTTCGGTTGACTCTGCGCACAGGGCGCGAAAGTTCGAGTGGCGTGCACCCTCACCGCAGAGTCAGCGACTAACTTTCGTGCCGGACCTGTCCGTTCATCATCGTCATCGTCACCGTGGCGGTATGGATATCGTGCGGGTCGATATCGAAGATGTTGCGGTCCAGCACGATCAGATCGGCCAGCTTGCCGACCTCCACCGAGCCCACCTTGTCCGCCAGCCGGATCTGATACGCCGCACCGAGGGTGTTGGCGTGTACGGCCTGCTCGACGGTCAGCTTCTGGTCGGCCGGGGCAAGCACCGCGGCGTCCGGATTGCCGATGAGCTGACGGGTGACGCCGATCTGGATGGAATCCAGCGGCTTGTAGGTGGAGAAATAGCCCGCCGCAGGCCAGTCGGTGCCGAGCGAGATACGCCCGCCTGAACCGAGCACGGCCTGCGGCCGGTAGAGCAGGTCCTTGCGCGGTGCACCGTAGCGAGCGCCCATGTTCTCGATGGTGTCCGGGTCGGCCGACATCCAGTTCGCCGAGAACTGGGCCGTGACGCCCAACTGTGCGAAACGTGGTGCGTCGGAGTCCTCGACGTAGACCAGGTGCGCGATGGTGTGCCGCCGGTCCCGCGGCGGATTGGCCGCGGCGGCGCGCTCGACGGCGTCCAGGCCCACCCGCGCCGTGCGCTCACCACAGGCGTGGATGTGCACGTCGTAGCCGGCCGCGTCGACATCGCCGACCAGTCGGTGCCACTGTTCTTCGGTGAAGGGGGAGGCGCCGGTGGAATCGGGTTTGTCGGCGTAGGGCTCGATGAGCCAGGCGGTGTACCCGCCCTGGGTGCCGTCGCCGACGATCTTCACCACGCCGACCGTCACCAGCTCGCTGGAGACCGCGTCACGCACCGCGGTGAACTTCTCGACGGTGCCTTCGATCGGGGCACCCCGCACCGAGTACGAGGCCACCACGCGAAACGGCAATTCGTTGCGCTGCTCGATATCGGTGTAGATCCGCAGGATCGCCGCCTGATCGTCGCCGATGGGCGGCACGCCGGCATCGAAGACCGATGTGATACCGGCCGCCGAGGCCTTGGGCAGCCAGCCACGCACCAGCGTGGCCATGGTGTCCGGGGAGATCGGCTCGACGGCGTCGACGAGGCCGAGCACCGCGTTGACCTCGAGGACGTACCCGGTGGGCTCGCCGTTCTCGTCGCGCGCGTAATAGCTGAAGCCGGGGATCGGGTCCGGGGTGTCGCGGCTGACGCCGGCCAACTCCAGGGCCTTGCTGTTGGCCCACAGGCTGTGCCCGTCGATGGCGAAGAAGAAGCCGGGACGGTCGGGCAGCACCCGGTCGAGATCGGCGCGGGTGGGTCCCTGCGGGCCGAACATGTCGACGCGCCAACCGAATCCGCGCACCGGGCCGGTCGGATTGGCCTTGGCGTAGGTGGCGATGGCATCGAGGGCCTCGGTCAGCGTCGGCACCTGCAGGTCGACACCGGAGGTCAGGAACGCACCCAGGAACGGGTGGGTGTGCCCCTCGACGAAACCGGGCATCAGCAGCTTGCCGCCCAGATCGATCACCCGGGTATCCGGCCCGGCCAGCGCCATGGCGCCGGCGTCATCGCCGACGTAGGTGATGGTGTTCCCGGTGACCGCGACCGCCTGGGCCCATGGCGCGGGGCCGGCGACGGTGTACACCCGCCCGTTGCGGAAGACGGTGGTCGCCGAGGCACCCGAACCGGGGCTCGGGTCCGCGCCCGTGGTCGGCGCCGGCGTGGAATCGGGGGCGCATGCGGCGAGCGTGCCCACGGCGGCGGTCGCCGCGACGATGGTCGCCGCGCGCAGCACGGTGCGCCGGTTGGCGGTCAGTGCGGAGAAGTGCGGAGCCCATTCACATGCGGTGCACATGCACCCGCCCGGCTGTCATGGGTGTATCTAAGCAACCGGGGTGGTCCGGTGACGGCGACTCGCCGAAAATTGCGGCCGCGCCGCATACGCCCTTACTTGCGGCGGACGGTGCGTCCGACGCCGCGCATCTTGGCCTGGTTGGGCAACGGGCCCTTGGGCATGGCGGCCGGGCCGATCTTGGAGCCCAGCGCCACCAGCTTCGACTCCAGCGAGTCCATCTGCTTGGTCGTGATGTTGGCGGGCAGCTTGCCCAGGTGGCGCTCCAGCTTGGCCAACGGCACCTCGCCCTCGCCGTTGCCCACCACGATGTCGTAGATCGGGACGTCGCCGACCAACCGTGCGGTCTTCTTCTTCTCCTGCGCCAGAAGGGGTTTCACGCGGCTGGGCGAACCCTCGCCGACCAGGATGACACCCGGGCGGCCGATCACACGGTGCACGGCGTCGAAATGCCCGGTGGCCGCGACCCCGGGGGTGACGCGCCAGCGGCCGCGCAGATTGTCCAGTGCCCAGGCCGCCGCACCGGTCTGCCCCTCTGCCTTGCGGTACACCGACTTCTGGGCGCGGCGACCGAAGATGATGAAGGCGACCAACGCACCGAGGATGATGCCCAGCGGGATCATCATGTACATGGTGAAACCGCCGGCCAGCACGCCGAGCGCGATGGAGACGCCCACGATCAGCACGAACGCGCCGATCATGTACGGCAGCAGCCGGGTGTCCTCTTTGCGCTGGATCTGGAAGGCCTGCCACAGCTGACTGCGGCGCTGCTTGGACGCAGCCTTGCGGGCGGCCTTCGCCTCGGCCTTGGCAGCCTTGGTCTGGGCGGGATTACGCGATTTCGCCATTCGACAAGTTTACGATGCGCCGGCGGCTGCTCTGACCCGCGCAGCCTCGGCGTACAACTTGCCCGCCCGGTAGGACGAGCGGACCAGCGGTCCGGCCAGCACACCGGTGAATCCGATGCTCTTGGCGTAGTCGGAATGCTCGACGAATTCCTCGGGCCGCACCCAGCGCTCGACCGGATGATGACGCGGCGAGGGGCGCAGGTACTGGGTGATGGTGACGATGTCGCAGCCCGCTTCGTGCAGATCGACCAGCGCGGTGCGTACCTCCTCGGGGGTTTCGCCCATTCCGAGGATGAGGTTGCTCTTGGTCACCAGCCCGAAATCGCGGGCGGCGGTGATGACATCGAGGCTGCGCTGGTACCGGAACGCGGGACGGATGCGCTTGAAGATGCGCGGCACGGTCTCGACATTGTGGGCGAACACCTCAGGGCGGGACTCGAAGACCTCGGCGAGCTGTTCGGGTATGGCGTTGAAATCCGGGGCGAGCAGCTCGACACCGGTGTTCGGGTTGAGCTGGTGGATCTGGCGGACGGTCTCGGCATAGAGCCAGGCACCGCCGTCGGGCAGATCGTCACGGGCCACCCCGGTGACCGTCGAATAGCGCAGGCCCATGGCTTGGACGCTTTCGGCGACCCGGCGCGGTTCGTCCCGGTCGAGCTCGTCGGGCTTGCCGGTGTCGATCTGGCAGAAATCGCAGCGACGGGTGCACTGTTCACCACCGATGAGGAAGGTGGCCTCGCGGTCCTCCCAGCACTCGTAGATGTTGGGGCAGCCGGCCTCTTCGCACACGGTGTGCAGGCCCTCGCGGCGCACCAGGCTCTTGAGTTCGGTGTACTCCGGGCCGGTGCGCAGTTTGGTCTTGATCCACGGCGGTTTGCGCTCGATGGGGGTCTCGGCATTGCGCACCTCGAGGCGCAACAGCTTACGGCCTTCGGGTACGACACTCACGACGACAATGCTACGCGGATATGTCCGTCCAAAGTGCCCGAGACGGCCTCTGCCACCACGTCGGTGACATCTTTCACTCGCACGTGCCTGCCGAGTTCGGCGGTCAGTGAGGTGACCCCGGCATCGGCGATACCGCACGGGATGATCCCGCCGAACGCCCCGAGGTCGCAGTCGCAGTTGAGCGCGAACCCGTGCAGGGTGACCCCGCGGGCCACCCGGATGCCGATGGCGCCGACCTTGCGTGCGGGACCCGCAGGCCCGGCGGGCACCCAGACCCCCGACCGGCCGTCGACCCGCGTCGTCTGCAGACCGAGGTCAGCGCACACCGTGATGAGCGCCTCCTCAAGGCGCCGAACGAAATTCACGACGTCCAGTGGTTCGGTAAGCCCGATGATCGGATACCCGACGAGCTGGCCGGGTCCGTGCCAGGTGATCTTGCCGCCGCGGTCGGTGTCGACGACGGGGGTGCCGTCCACCGGCCGCTCGTGGACCTCGGTGCGCTTGCCCGCCGTGTAGACCGGCGGATGCTCGAGTAGCAGCAGGGTGTCCGGTCCGCCGGCCACCCGCGTGTCGGCGATCTCCCGTTGCAGCTGCCAGGCCTGCACGTAGTCCAGGCTGCCCAGCACGCGGACCTGTAGCGGTTCGGCGGAGGAGCGGATGGAGGTCACGCTTAGACGCTACGCCGACCTACGCCGGTGGGACACCGGCCAGATACCTACGCCGGTGGGACACCGGCGGTCACATAGCTCAGCGCCGCACCGACGGTGTTGTGGTGGAAGACGAAACCGGCCCGCTCCAGCGCCGCCGGGATGGCCCGCTGGCCGGCCAGCAGACCCTCGTCGGCGAACTCGCCGAGGGCCGCGCGCAACGCGAAGCCGGGGACGATCATCGGGGTGGGACGGTTGAGGGCGCGGCCGAGCGCGGCGGTGAACTCGCCGTTGGTCACCGGTGCCGGGCCGGTGAGGTTGACCGGGCCGGCCAGTTGTTCATCGGTCAGTGCGAACCGGATCGCGCGGATTTCGTCCTCCAGACTGATCCAGGGGAAATACTGCCGCCCATTGCCCAGCCGGGCGCCGAGGCCGAGACCGAAGATGGGCCGCAACCGGTTGAGCATGCCGCCGGACGGGGAGAGCACCAGACCCGTGCGCAGCAGCACGACCCTGGCGCCGGCCTCCTCGGCGGCAGCGGTCGAGGCCTCCCAGTCGGCGCAGAGCTGGGCCAGGAATCCCGCGCCGCACGGCGCGGTCTCGTCGACCACCCGGCCCCGGGTGTCCCCGTAGTAGCCGACCGCACTCGCGTTGACCAGCACCGGGATACCCGCGTCGGCCACCGCCTCGGCGAGCACCTCGGTCGGGCCGATCCGGCTGTCCCGCAGGCTCTGCTTGAACGAGCCCGACCAACGTTTGTCGCCGACACCGACACCGCACAGGTTGACGACCGCATCGACGCCGACCAAGGCATCGATGTCGAGCTGGCCGGAGGCCGGATTCCAGAACACCTCGTCGGGACCCGACGGCGACGTGCGCACCAGGCGCAGCACCCGTTGATCGGAGGTGCGCAACGCGGTCGTCAGGGCTGAACCGATCAGCCCCGACGACCCCGCGACAGCGATGACCTGCCCGGCCATCGGCTACAACCCCAGATCGGCCTCGAACGCGCCTTCTTCGAGCCGGCGCTTGACCGTGGTCAGGAAGCGGCCGGCATCGGCACCGTCGATGAGGCGGTGATCGTAGGTGAGCGGCAGGTAGGCCACCGACCGCACGCCGATCGACTCATTGCCGAATTCGTCGGAGATGACGCGGGGGCGTTTGACGATCGCACCGGTGCCCAGCATCGCCGCCTGCGGCGGGACCAGGATCGGGGTGTCGAACAGCGCGCCCTGGCTGCCGATGTTGGTGATGGTGAAGGTGCCGCCGGACAGCTCGTCGGGCTTGAGGTTGCCCGACCGGGCGCGTGCGGCGATATCGGCGATGGCTCTGGCCAGACCGCCGAGGGAGAGATCACCGGCGTTGTGGACGACGGGGGAGAGCAGACCCTGCTCGGTGTCCACCGCGAAACCGAGGTGCTCGGCGTCGTAGTAGGTGATCTCCTTGGTGTCCTCGTTGTAGCTGGCGTTGATGTTCGGGTGCGCCTTGAGGGCGTCGACGACGGCGACCGCGAAGAACGGCAGGAACGTCAGGTTGACGCCCTCACGCTCGGAGAAGCTCTTCTTCGCCTTGGCCCGCAGCGCCACGATCTTGGTCAGGTCGACCTCGTGCACCTGGGTCAGCTGCGCGGTGGTCTGCAGGGACTCGCGGGTCTTCTTCGCGGTGATCTGCCGGATGCGGTTCGCCTTCTGCGTGCTGCCACGCAGATGTGCCAGCGACGGGGCCGCGGCGGCTTCCTTCTTCTGGCCGGCGGCCGGGGCGGCAGCCTGCTTGTCCTGGCCGGTCGCGGGTGCCTTCGCCGCCTCCGCGGCCGCGAGCACATCCTGCTTGCGGATGCGCCCGCCCACGCCGGTGCCCTTCACCGAGGACAGGTCGACGTTGTTCTCCGCGGCGAGCTTGCGCACCAGCGGTGTGACATACGGATTGGCGTCGGACTCACTGCCCGCCGCGGCGGGGGCGGGTGCGGCCTTGGGTTCAGGCTTGGGTTCGGGCTTCGGCTCGGGCTTGGGCTCGGGCTTGGCTTCCTGCTTGGGCTCTTCCTTGGGTTCCGGCTCGGGTTCGGGTTCCGGCTCGGGCTCGGGTTCCGGCTCGGCGGCACCCTCGGCCCCGGCGTCACCGATCTTGGCCAGCTCGCCACCCACGGCGACCACATCGTCCTCTTCGGCGCTGATCGACAGCAGCGTGCCCGCGACCGGCGACGGGATCTCGGTGTCGACCTTGTCGGTGGACACCTCGACCAGAGCCTCGTCGACGGCGACCTCGTCGCCGACCTTCTTCAGCCAGCGGGTGACGGTGCCCTCGGTGACCGACTCGCCCAGCTCGGGCATCTTCACCGACGTGGCGTCACCGCCGCCGGATGCCGCAGGCTTGGCGGGCTTGGACTCCTGCGGCTCGGACTTTTCGGGCTCGGCTTCCTCGGCGGCGGGCTCGGGCTCGGGTTCGGCCTCCGGCTCGGCCTCTTCGGCGGGAGTGGAATCGCCGGTCGGGGCGGACTCGCCCTCCTCGCCGATCAGGGCAAGATCGCCACCGACCTCGACGACATCGTCCTCGGCCGCGATGATCTTGGTGAGCACGCCGGCGGCCGGTGACGGGATCTCGGTGTCGACCTTGTCGGTGGATACCTCGAGCAGCGGCTCGTCGACGGCGACGGTGTCACCCTCTTGCTTGAGCCATCGTGTGACGGTCCCCTCTGTGACGCTCTCACCGAGTGCGGGCATCTGGACTGAGATTGCCATGGGTTTTGACTCCTCGAAAGTCATCGTCACGTGTCGAATGCGGTGCCCTTCCATCCTGTCATGTCCACCGGTCGCGGTCGTCGCGGACCGCCGACTCGATGCTCTGGCACCATCGAATCAAGGGCCGGAGAGGAGAACCCGCAGTTGGGACTGTTGGACAAGTGGCGTCGGCCGCGCGGTGGCACGCGAGGCCTGGCCCGTAAACAGGCATCGGCCGACCTGGACTATCTGCGTCACTGGGTCGCGACACACACCGGGGTCGAGGCATTCGTCGAACCCCAGACCACGGTCACCGAGGTCACCGTCGTACTGGTGGCCGTCGACGGTGAATGGACCCGCAGGCGCACCGGCGGGGAGGCCGGAGCCAAACGGCTCAGCAGGCAACTCGACATCCCGGTCTACGACGTGCAGAAGGTCGGCTATCCGCAGCGGATGCGCGACTACGATGCCCGACGCCGGATCGAACGTGACCGGGAACGCCGCCGTGAACTAGAGGGGTAGCCATGTCTGCAGTCGCCGAACGGTTCGTCACCAGCGCCGACGGGACCCGCATCGCCGTCTACGAGGAAGGCGGGAGCGACGAGCAGGCCGCCCCGACCATCGTGCTGGTGCACGGTTGGCCCGACTCACACGTGCTGTGGAACGGTGTGGCGCCGCTGCTGACCGGACGATTCCGGGTGGTGCGCTACGACAACCGCGGCGTCGGCAAGTCCGATGTGCCCAGCGACACCGCCGCCTACACCATGGCCCGCTTCGCCGACGATTTCGCCGCGGTGGCCGCCGCCGTCAGCCCGCAACGCCCGGTGCACGTGCTGGCCCACGACTGGGGCTCGGTGGGGGTGTGGGAATACCTGGGCAGACCGGACGCGCCGTCGGTGGTGGCCTCGTTCACCTCGGTGTCCGGACCCAGCGCGCGACACCTGAACCGCTATATCAAGGACGGGCTGCGCAGGCCCTACCTGCCGCGCCGGTTCGCCCGCGGAGCCGCCCAGCTGGCCCGGTTGTCCTATATGGGCGCGTTCTCGGTTCCGGTGCTGGCTCCGGCGGCCGTGCGGTGGGCGTTCTCCCGCGGCGCCATGGATCGCCGGCTGCGGCGCGACGGCGTCGACCCGCAGAGCATCCATCACTCCCCGGCGCTGGCCGCCGACGCCGCCCGCAGCATGAAGGTGTACCGGGCCAACTACTTCCGCACGTTGGGCCAACCCCGCGCCGAGCATGCGGTGAACGTGCCGGTGCAGCTGATCGTCAACCGGCGCGACCCCTATGTGCGTCCCTACGCCTACGACGACATCGCCAGATGGGTGCCCCGGCTGTGGCGCCGCGATCTGCACGCCGGACATTGGGCACCGATGTCGCATCCGGTCCAGCTGGCCGCCGCCGTCGGTGAGCTGGTCGACCATCTGCAGGGCGCACCGGCGGCGCGCACCCTGGCCAGGGCCGCCGTCGGAGTGTCCCGGCCACCGTTCGGGGATCAGCTGGTGTCGATCACCGGCGCGGGCAGCGGTATCGGGCGCGCCACCGCGCTGGCCTTCGCCGAACGCGGAGCCGAGATCGTCGTCAGCGATATCGACGAGGATGCCGCCACCGAGACCGCCGCGCAGATCCGTGCGGCGGGCGGCACCGCGCACGCCTACCGTTTGGACGTCGCGGACGCCGATGCGGTGGAGCGCTTCGCCGAGCAGGTGTGTGACACCCACGGCGTGCCCGACATCGTGGTCAACAACGCCGGAGTCGGACATGCCGGGTTCTTCCTGGACACCCCGGCCGCGAACTTCGACCGCGTCATGGACATCAACTTCGGCGGAGTGGTCAACTGCTGCCGGGCCTTTGCCGCGCGGATGGTCGACCGCGGCCTGGGCGGTCACGTGGTCAATGTCGCCTCGATGGCCGCCTATGCCCCGACCCAGTCGATGAACGCCTACGCCACCAGCAAGGCCGCGGTGTTCATGTTCTCCGACTGCTTACGCGCAGAACTGGATTCGGCCGGCATCGGCCTGACCACGGTCTGCCCCGGCGTCATCGACACCAATATCGTGAGCACCACGCAGTTCGATATGCCCTCGGCCGGTGATTCCGCAGTGGAGGCGATGCGGGCCCAGATCGTCAAGGGATTCAAACTGCGCCGCTACGGACCGGAGAAGGTCGCCAAGGCCATCGTCGCGGCGGTGCAGAACAACACCCCGGTGCGGCCGGTGACCCCGGAGGCCTATCTGGTCTACGGGGCGGCACATGCGCTACCGCAGGTGATGCGCAGCACCGCGCGCGTCAAGCTCGGCTGAGGGCAGGCGCGACTACCCGCCGAGTGGCCACTTGTGACACGGCTTCTCGTGGCGGTTTCAAGGGGTGGTTGCAACAGGTCCCTGTGAGGAGCTGTTGTGCGCCCGTCCAAATCGTCTCGTCTTCGTCGTCGGTTCTGGGAGGAAATCCGTAGCGGGTTGACCGTGAGTGAAGCCGCTGTGGCAGTCGGCGTGTCGCTGAACTCGGGTTCGCGGTGGTTTGCCGATGCTGGCGGGGTGAGACCTCAGTTACCCGATGGTCAACCTCGCCGGCGGCCGCGACTGTCCTTTGAAGAGCGCGAGGAAATCGCGTTAGGAGTGGCGGCCAAAGAATCAATTCGGTGTATCGCTCAACGCCTTGGCCGGGCGCCGTCGACGATCTCGCGGGAGATCGCCGTCAACGGCGGATGCCGAGGTCGTACGGGCTATCGGTCCCGATATCGCTTCGGTGCGCCATGGCGCGGTGGGCATGATCCGCGTCCCCGCTACAAGGCCACTGTCGCGCACGACCGCAGCGTCACCCGCGCCGCACGACCCAAGCCGCGCAAGCTGGATCTGTGCACGACCCTGCGTGAGGTGGTGCAGACTCGACTCACCGACGAGTTTCACAGTCCGGCCCAGATCGCTGCCCGGTTGCGGCTGGACTTCCCTGATATTGCGGAGATGTGGGTGTCACACGAAGCGATCTACCAGGCAATATACGTCCAAGGCAAAGGCAATCTGCGGCGCGATCTGCACACCTACCTGCGGACCGGGCGTGCGATACGCCACCCGCGCAGACGACCCGGGCAGCGCCGCACACGTATCCCCGGCATGGTCAGCATCAGTGAACGGCCTGCCGAGGTCGAGGACCGCGCCATCCCCGGGCACTGGGAGGGGGATCTGATCATCGGAAGCACCGCCTCCGGGTCGGCGATCGGCACTCTGGTGGAACGCAGCACCCGGTTCACCCTCTTGTTGCACCTGCCCGGTGATCACACCGCGGCGACCGTGCAAGAGGCGATCGTGGCCAAGATGGGCCAGTTGCCGGCGCTGCTGGGTAAATCATTGACCTGGGATCAGGGCAGCGAATTGGCCAACCATCTGGCCATCGCTGAGGCGACAGATCTCGACATCTATTTCTGCGACCCGCACTCACCATGGCAGCGCGGAACCAACGAAAACACCAACGGTCTGCTGCGCCAATGGTTTGCCAAAGGCACTGACCTATCGGTGTTTCCCCCCGACTACCTCGACTACGTCGCCACCAAACTCAACAACCGACCCCGCCAGACACTGGGCTGGAAAACACCAGCCGAAGCACTCCACGAACTACTCTGCAACCCGACCGATTCACCCACTGTTGCAACCACCCCTTGAAACCGCCCGTGAAATGCGTGCGATAACTGGCCACTCGGCGGGGAGGTCAGCCGTTGGCGGCGATGTCTTCCAGGACCGCGAACATGGTCCGGGTCGGCACCCCGGTGCCACCCTTGGGGGTGTAACCCCACGGCCCGCCGGTGTTGTAGGCGGGGGCGGCGATGTCGATATGTGCCCACTCGACACCCTCGGCGACGAACTCCCGCAGGTACACCCCGGCCACCAGCATCCCGGCATAACGGGATGAGCTGACATTGGCCAGGTCGGCCACCTGGGACTTCAGATCATCCTTGAGCTCCTCGGGCAGCGGCATGGCCCAACCGTTCTCGCCGACGGCTTGCGACAGCTCGGCGACCCGGTCGCGGAAGTCGTCACTGCCCATCACGCCCGGGGTGCGTGCACCCAACGCCACCGTCTGGGCGCCGGTCAGGGTGGACGTCTCGATCAGATAGTCGGGGCCGTCCTCGCAGGCCTGCACGATGGCGTCGGCGAGCACCAGGCGCCCCTCGGCGTCGGTGTTGAGCACCTCGACGGTGGTCCCCCCGTACTGGGTCAGCACATCGCCGGGGCGCTGCGCGGTCGCCGAGGGCATGTTCTCGGCCATCGGGACGTAGGCGATGACGTCGATGGGCAGCTTCTGCTTGGCGGCCAGCACGACGGTGGCGACCACGGCCGCCGCCCCGCCCATATCGGAGGTCATGTGGTGCATGTTGGCCGCCGGCTTGATCGAGATGCCGCCGGTGTCGAAGGTGATGCCCTTGCCGACCAGCGCCACCTTCTTGGCCCGCCGGCCGCCGCCGGAGTGAGCGAGGCGCACCAGGCGCGGCGGTCGCGAGGAGCCCTTTCCGACGCCGATGATCCCGCCGTAACCGCCCTTGGTCAGCGCCTTGTCATCGAGCACCTCGACGGACAAACCGGCGGCCTCACCCAAAGCCTTTGCCTGCTTGGCAAATTCGTCGGGGTAGAGGTGGCTGGGCGGAGTGTTCACGAAATCTCGGGCGGTGGCCACCGAGGTGGCGATGTCGACCGCGCGCTGCACCGCCGCCTTGGTGGCGGCTTTCGTGTCGGCGGTCAACGCGACGATCTTCTTCAGGCCGGCGTCCTTGGGTGCGGTCTTGGAGCTGCGGAAATCGGTGAACCGGTACGCGCCGAGGATCAAACCCTCGACCGTGGCGCCCAGATCCAACGCGGCCAGCGCGGCGACCACGGTGCCGACCTTGTCCAGCGAGCGGGCGGCCGTGCCGGCAGCCCGGCGGATGGTGTCGGACGCCCACTCCTCGGATGCATCGCCGAGGCCGACGGTCAGCACGCTGGCCACCGGCAGCCCTGCGATCACGAGCCGGTGCAGCTGGCCCTCGCCACCGGTCGCATTGAGTGCCGCCAGCGCCGATTCGATGGCGTCGACCGCATCCGCACCGAGGTGGGTCTGGTCCTCGGCCACCGTGGGACCGTCGTCTCCGGTGACCACACCGACCAGCAGGACGGCGTCGGAGACACCCCTGCCGGGCAGGGACGAGCTGACGGTGACGGTGGGGGCCTGGTATCCGGGTGCGCTGCTCACCCGGTCAACCCTAATCAGGAATCAGCGTGTACGCGGTGACCGGCTCGGCGAAGCCCTTCAACGTCAGTGCGGCCGGTGTGCTCACCGCGACACCGGGCAACAGCTGGTGCAGCGTCGCCGATATCAGGATCTGCCCGGGTTCGGCGGCGGCCACCAGCCGGGCCGCCCGGTTCACCGGACTGCCGAAGTAGTCGCCGCCGGTGGCCAGCACGGTGCCGAAATCCAGACCGGCGCGGATGGGCAGACCGGCCTCGGCGGCCTTGGGGTGGCCGACCAAATCCACGGCAACCTTGGCCAACTGCGGCGGGCTGGGCGCCACCCACATCACCTCGTCGCCGATGAACTTGACCAGCCGGCCGCCGGCGGCATGGATGACATCGGCTGCGGCACCGCTGAATTCGTTGAGCAACGCGGCCAGCTCCAGCGTCTCCAGGGTCTGGGTCAGCGCGGTGAACCCGGACAGGTCGGCGAACCCCACACCGCACACCACCGTCGCGGAATCCTCGTGCGCCACCAACTCCAGATAGCGGCGGGTGTTCTGCAGGTGGTGCCGGTGCACGGCATCGATCAACGCGCCGAGGCGTGGCACGAACGCCGAGGCCTCGCGGTAGGCGCGGGCGGTGACGAGTTCGTCGTGGGATTGCTCGATCTGGATGGCGGGGTTGGCATGGCGGATGGTGGACGCGACCGCCTCCGACAGCCGGGCCAGCACCGAACCGATGACCCGCAGCAGGCCGGTGGCCGCTTCGTCGCCCATCGCCCGTCGCATCTCCGCCCACAGCGCCAGACCGTCCACATCGGGCCGGCTCAGCACGATCTCGTCGGGCCCGGCCACGGTGAGCCCGAGCGCGGCCCAGGCATGGTCGACCTCGGCGACCGTCAGGCCCAGTGCCGCGGCGGCGGTCCGCATGCTGTGCACCGGCGGACCGGACTGCTGCAGCGCATCCCCGGCAAGACCGAACAGCCGTCCCCGCCGTTCGGCGTCGATCATCTGATCGGCGGTGAAGCCGAGGCCGTCGAGGTAGTCGATCAGCGGCGCGCGCTCGCGCGCATCGGCGATTCCGCCGGCGACCAGCGCGTCGAAATCCACCACCGGGCAAGTGTGCCAGCAGCGGGTGCCGCATTAGGGTGAGTTCGTGAGTGATGACCTGCTGCACGGCCCGCTGGAAGAACAACACCGCGCCCTGGGCGCCAGCTTCGCCGAGTTCGGCGGTTGGCTGATGCCGGTGGCCTATGCCGGCACCGTGGCCGAGCACACCGCCACCCGGGAGACCGTCGGTCTGTTCGACGTCAGCCACCTCGGCAAGGCCCTGGTGAAGGGTCCCGGCGCGGCGGCCTATGTCAACAGCGCGTTCACCAACGACCTGGCGCGGATCGGTCCGGGCAAGGCGCAATACACGCTGTGCTGCAATGAGTCCGGGGGAGTGATCGACGATCTGATCGCCTACTACGTCGCCGACGACGAGATCTTCCTGGTGCCCAACGCCGCCAACACCGCCGCCGTGGTCGCCGAGCTGCAGCGGCACGCGCCTGCCGGACTGACCATCACCGACGAGCACCGCTCGTATGCGGTCCTGGCGGTACAGGGACCGAAATCGGCCGAGATCGTCGGCGGCCTGGGGCTACCCACCTCGATGGACTACATGGGTTACGCCGACGCCGAGTATGACGGTGTGCCGGTGCGGGTGTGCCGCACCGGCTACACCGGCGAACAGGGTTTCGAGCTGCTGCCCGAATGGGAGCGCGCCGGCATCGTCTTCGATGCCTTGGCCGCGGCCGTACAGGCCGCCGGCGGGCAACCGGCCGGCCTCGGTGCCCGCGACACCCTGCGCACCGAGATGGGCTACCCGCTACACGGGCATGAACTGTCGCTGGAGATATCGCCGCTGCAGGCGCGCACCGGCTGGGCCGTCGGATGGAAGAAGGACGCGTTCTGGGGCCGCGACGCGCTGCTGGCCGAGAAGCAGGCCGGGCCCACCCGCACGCTGCGCGGGCTGAAGGCGTTGGGCCGCGGCGTGCTGCGCGCGGATCTGACCGTCCTCGACGGTGAGACGGTGGTGGGCACGACGACATCGGGAACGTTCTCGCCGTCGCTGAAGGTCGGTATCGCGCTGGCGCTCATCGACACCGCGGCCGGTATCGAGGACGGCCAGACCGTCACCGTCGACGTGCGAGGCCGGGCGCTGGAGTGTGAGGTCGTCAAGCCACCGTTCGTTTCCGCCCGCACCAGATAGCCCCCGCTGGCACACGCAAAACCGCTAGCCAACGGGTTATACAATCGGTCCATGACTGACGGCCCCCTCGAATTCTCGCTTGCCCGCAACAGCTCACCGGCAAGCGACGAGGTAAGGGACGCCATCCTGGCCGACCCCGGGTTCGGCCGTTTCCACACCGACCACATGGTCTCGCTGAGCTACACCCGCGCCGACGGCTGGCATGACGCGCAGGTGCTGCCCTACGGACCGATCGAACTCGATCCGTCGGCCATCGTGCTGCACTACGCGCAGGAGATCTTCGAGGGGCTCAAGGCCTATCGCTGGGCCGACGGTTCGATCGTGTCGTTCCGGCCCGAGGCCAATGCCGCCCGGTTGCAGGCCTCGGCCAACCGGCTGGCCATCCCGGAGCTGCCCACCGAGGTGTTCCTGGAATCGCTGCGTCAGCTGATCGCCGTCGACGAGAAGTGGGTGCCCGCCGCCGGTGGTGAGGCCTCGTTGTATCTGCGCCCGTTCGTCATCGCGACCGAACCCGGACTCGGGGTGCGGCCCTCCGACCAATACCGCTACCTGGTCATCGGCTCGCCGGCCGGCGCCTACTTCAAGGGTGGGATCAAGCCGGTCAGCGTGTGGCTGTCCAACGAGTACGTGCGTGCCTCGCCCGGCGGTACCGGCGCGGCCAAGTTCGGCGGCAATTACGCCGCCTCGCTGTTGGCCCAGGCCCAGGCCGCCGAGCACGGTTGCGATCAGGTGGTGTGGCTGGACGCGCTGGAGCGTCGCTATGTCGAAGAGATGGGCGGGATGAACCTGTTCTTCGTGTTCGGCAGCGGCGGGTCGGCACGCCTGGTCACCCCGGAGCTGTCCGGTTCGCTGCTGCCGGGGATCACCCGGGATTCGTTGTTGCAGTTGGCGACCGACGCCGGGTTCGCCATCGAGGAACGCAAGATCGATGTCGACGAATGGCAGAAGAAGGCAACCGCGGGGGAGATCACCGAGGTGTTCGCCTGCGGCACCGCCGCCGTCATCACCCCGGTGTCGCATGTCAAGCATCGCGACGGTGAGTTCACCATCGCCGACGGCCAGCCCGGTGAGATCACCATGGCGCTGCGTGACACGTTGACCGGTATCCAGCGCGGCACCTTCGCCGATACGCACGGCTGGATGTCGCGGCTCAACTGATCGCAGATGCGATAGGGCGGGTGCGCCGGCGGTGGCCGGCACACCCGCCCCTTTCGTCAGGGCGATCGGTCGCTAGGCGGCCAACTCCCAGACCAGCTGCTGGGCAACCGGATTCGGGTTGGTGGCCGTGATCAGCTCATAGCCACTCGCCGCCCATGCCCACATGAACGTGGCCAGCGGGACCGCCATGCCCTGTCCCACGGGTTCCGGCAAACCGCTGTCGTTGACGTACACGACGGCGTAGGTGTCGCCGGGCCTGTTCGGGTTGGGTACCTGGAGGTTGATGCCGATGACCGAGAGCGCGTGGTTGGCGTTGACCATGGTGCTGTCGAAACCGAGGCCGAGTGCGCTCCACATGCTGTTCGCGTTGATCATGGCGATGGTGCCCTTACCCTCCACCAGCGCCTCCTTGAGCTGGCCGAGCGCATCCTGACCGTCGCGGAAGTTGGCGTCACCCTCGGTGTACTCGCTCATGCGGTAGGTCTCGACCTCCAGACCCTTGACCCGCAGCAGCTGGGCGGTGTCCTCGGTGGTCAGGCCATTGGTGCCCTCGTCGATCCACATCATGCCGGGGTGGGAGACGCTGGGGGTTTGCTTGGCCAATTCCAGGAACTCCTGCTCGGTGGTGGCGGTCGGCCGGGTACCGGTGAGTTGTCCCCAGACCGAGGCGACCGCCATGACGGCGCAATCGTCGTCGTTCTGGTGCACGTAGTATTCCCGACCGACGAGTGGGGTGCCGTACTGTCCGGTGCCGCCGAACTCGATCAGGATTTCCATCCGGGTGGTGCTCGGCCGGGACAGACCGAAGGCGACGGCCAGCGAGTGCAGGACGTGCTGGGCAAGTCCCGCGAGGCCGGGCAACCGCGCCGCGGTGCCGTTGTCGGCCTCGATGACGAAGTAGTCGATGGTTCCCGGTGCCTGCAGGATGGGCTTGGCGGTGTAGATGTACTTCCCGGTGACGGGGTCAACGGTCACGGTCCCGTAGGTGGCCTGCTCGGCGACGCGGTAGGTGAGGTCGAAGCCGTTGTTGCTCTGCCCGATCACGGTGCCCTCCACGCCGCTGCCGGGCACCTGCACGACCTTACCGTTCTCCAAGGTCGGGGCGGCATTGTTGAAGATGAACCGCAGATGCCGAACAATGTTGTCCCACAGCGAGTTCGACTCGATCGCCGGTTCGGCCGACGGTGCCGGTTGGGCGTTCTGGGTGGCAGTGTTCGACGAGCCGGTGGACGGTCCGGCCCGCGGGGTCGCCGCGGACTCCTCGGTGCCGGGGGTGCCGTTCTGGCCCTCCGGGGCAGTGGTCTCGGTTTCGGGGATGATGGCCTCATCCGTGCCGGAATCGGCGGGGGTGCCCGGCGGCGCAGACAGATCGGCCAGCGGGGTCGCGTCGTCGACGGTATCGGCGACGGCCGCCGTCGATGCGGTCTCGCGCAGCTCGGTCTGGGCGGCGCGAAGTTCCGCCCGCTGCAGCGCCGAGGTGGCGGAGTCGGAACCGCGGTCTTCGGTGCGGGTGTCGGTCCGGCCGGTGCCCGAGGTGTTGTCTTCGGATCGGGTGTCATCGGTCGCGTTGCCGCCGGAACCGAGGGTGGCGGGGGTCGGGTCGCTCGGACCGGCGCCGATGCTTCCGTTGTCCTCGGTGGTCGCCGAGGAGCCCGAGCTCGTGCTCGCCGCACTGCTGGAGCTGGACTCCGAGCCGGCGGAATCCGTGTCGGCCGCGGCCGCGGCGGCGCCGGTGAACATCGCCGCGCCCAGTCCCACTGCGAGCGCGCCGGTGGCCACCCAGGCCGTGAGCCGGCGGGTGATCGGCGCGGCCGGGGAATCGGGTCGACGGGTGGCTGGTTCGGTGGGTATGCGGCGGCGCCTTCGGCGACTTGGGTCCACGAGGTTGTTCCTTTCCCGACCGGCGCGATCCCTGCTGGATCCTGTCCCGGTGCTACGGCACGTTAGGTGCTGTACCTGAGGCGCACAGCAACTTCGCAGAAATTATCAGAACCGTAAATTGAATGTGCGTTTGCAATCACATTCGGGCGGGTACAGCGCCGGTGGGCGGGGTGTGACGGTGGCCGCAATCGACCGGTGCGCAACCGGCTGGAAGCGCATATCGCTGCTCAGGGGCACTTCTGGCAAACGTCGCAATCGTTGCTGAAATCCCGACCCAGCGGCGATCGCTTCGCGACGGTCCGGATCTGCCGGTCGCCGTGTACGCCGGCCACGCTGACCGGTCAGCTAACGGTGCCGAGGGTGGTCAGGTGCCGCAGAAGGTGCGGTACCCGGCCGCGAATTCCTGGTCGGCCTGCGCCGCGTAGCGCTCCAGTCCGGGTCGTTCCGTGTAGGGGTCACTTATCGCATCCAACAACCGGTGCACCGGCCCGAGGTCCCCGCCGGTGGCCGCCGCCAACGCCTCCTCGACCAGGTGATTACGCGGTATGTAGACGGGATTGACGCGGTTCATGCCGGCGGTGTCGGGAGCGTGCGCCCGCCAGCGCGTCACCCAGTCCATGAATCCCAGTGGCACATCGCCGCGGGCGAGGCCGCGGAAGAAGGACGTGTGATCGATGGCGTGCTCAGTCAGCAGCCCTGGCAGCTCGTCGATCAACGCATCATCCGAATATTCTTGTCCGAGGCCAAGTTTGGCCCGCATGCCGGATCGCCATGCGGCCTGGTAGCGCGGCGCGAACTCGCCGAGGGTGGCGGTGGCGAGCTCGATCGCGGCGTCGGTGTTGCCGGCAGACTCGGCCAACAGTGGCAGCAACGTCTCGGCGAAACGGGCCAGATTCCAGCCGGTGATCGCCGGCTGATTGCCATAGGCATAGCGGCCCCAGCTGTCGATCGAGCTATATACCGTCGCCGGGTCGAACGTATCCAGGAAGGCGCACGGCCCGTAATCGATGGTCTCCCCGGAGACCAGGACGTTGTCGGTGTTCATCACCCCGTGGATGAAGCCCACCAGCATCCACCGCGCGACCAGCTCGGCCTGCACGGTGATCACGGCGTCGAACAGGGCCAGATACTTATCGGGCGCATCGGCGCATTCCGGATGGTGCCTGGCGATGGCGTGATCGGCCAATCGACGCAACAACCCGGCGTCCCCGGTGCTCGCGGCGTAGACGAAACTACCCACCCGCAGATGGCTGGCGGCAACGCGAGCCAATACCGCGCCGGGTAACACGGTCTCCCGGTGGACCGGCGCACCGGTGGCCACCACCGACAGCGAACGCGTGGTGGGGACCCCGAGTGCGTGCATACCCTCGCTGACGATGTACTCGCGCAACATCGGGCCGAGCGCGGCCAGCCCGTCCCCGCCGCGGGACAACGGAGTCGGCCCGGAACCCTTCAGATGGAGATCGCGACCGTCGGGGAATTCACCGAGCAGCAATGCGCGGCCGTCACCGAGGCGCGGTTGCAGCCCGCCGAACTGGTGCCCGGCGTAAACCTGGGCCACGGGCGATGCGGCGGACGGCAAGCGCGTCCCGGTGAGCAGTCCGATGCCCTCACCGGACCGTAACCACTGCGGGTCGAGACCGAGCTCGGCGGCCAGCGGCTCGTTGAGGACGGCCAGGGTGGGCTGCGGTGGGGTCGCGGCCTGCCAGCTGATGGCCAGTTCGGGCAGTTCCCTGGCAAAGCGGTTGTCCAGCGCGACGGTCGACGCGGTCATCCCTCCGACGCTAGCCGACCGCCAGCCCCAGTGCCGTCAGCGTCGTCGTGACCTCCACCGAGGCCCCCAGCACGTCGCCGGTCACACCGCCGAAGCGGCGCACACAATGACCCACCAGCAGCGCGCAGAGCGTCAGCGCCACCAGCACCACCAGCGGGCCCTGCCATGGTCGCCCGGTCACGAACGCGGCGGCGACGGCCAGTGCGGTTGCCCATGCCGCCACGACCCAGCGCGGTTGGGAGCCCGCGACCAGACTGCCGAGGGTGCTGCCCGATGCGGCCGGTACCGAACGGCGGCAGGTCAGCACCACCGCGACCCTGCCCGCCGCGACCGCGACGATGATCGCCGCCGGGCCCAGCACACCGAAGGTGAGTCCCTGCACCACGATCGCCACGACGATGGCGGCCACACCGAACGGGCCTGCGGTCCCGTCGCGCATCACCGCCAGCGCACGCTCGGGCGCGCCGTAACAACCCAGCCCGTCCACGGTGTCCGAGAGCCCGTCGATGTGCAGACCGCGGGTGCACAACAGCAGCACCGCGACGGCCAGCACACCCGCCAGCGGGCCCGGACCCCACAACGCCGACGCACCGACGCCGACCAGGGCGGCCACCCCGCCCAGCGTCACGCCGACCACCGGGAGCGCGGTCAGCGCGCCGCGGCCGAACGGGTGTCCCGTCCGGACCGGCAGCACCGTGCCGAAGGCGAAAGCCGATGCCAGCGGACCGATCATGGGGTCGCGTCGGGTGCGCCGGTGACGGCGGCCTCGTCGAAGGTGGCCATCGAGGCCAGGGTGGCGACCGCGGCACGCAGTACCGGCAGGGCCACCGCGGCGCCGCTGCCCTCACCCAGTCGCATGCCGAGGTCGACGATCGGTTCGAGCTCGAGGTGCTGCAGCGCCAACGTGTGGGCCGGCTCGGTGGACCGGTGCCCGGCCTGCCACCAGGCGCGTGCTCCCGGCGCGAGTTCTTCGGCCACCAGCGCCGCCGCGGTCACGACCACACCGTCCAGCAGGACCGGCGTCCGGCGGATCGCGGCCTGGGCCAGGAACCCGGCCATGGCCGCCAGGTCGGCGCCGCCGCACACCCGCAACAGGCCGACCGGATCGGCCACCACGGCGCGGGCACGGTAGAGCGCATCGCGAATGGCCGAGGCCTTGCGCGCCCAGCCCGCGTCATCGATCCCGGTGCCGCGCCCGATCACCGCGACCGGCTCCGAGCGGGTCAGGGCGGCGATCAAGGTGGTTGCCGGTGTGGTGTTCCCGATCCCCATGTCACCGGCGATCAGCAGATCCGCACCGCCGTCGACCTCTTCGTCGGCGATCGCGCGCCCGGCGGCGATCGCCGCGTCGGTCTGCTCGGCGGTCAGCGCGTCCTCGACGGCGATATTGCCGCTGGCGCGCCGGATCCGGTGGCGTGCGACGCTGTCGTCGGCCTGTTCGGCGTCCACCGCGATATCGGCGACCCGGACACCGGCCCCGGCGAGTTCGGCGAGCACGTTGATGGCGGCACCGCCGGCGGCGAAGTTGGCGACCATCTGCGCGGTCACCTCCGGGGGAAACGCCGACACGCCGGCCTTGGCCACGCCGTGGTCACCGGCGAACACCACGACCCTGGCGCGCTCGAACTGCCGCGGCGGGCACAGGCCCTGGCAGGCCGATACCCATACCGACAGCGACTCGAGGCGGCCGAGCGAGCGGGGCGGTTTGGTCAGCGTGAGCTGGCGGAGCAACGCGGCCTGTCCGGCATCGACGTCGGGGGTGAGCACGGTGGGGAACACACCGGGGGATTCAGTGGGGAACTCTGCGGTCATGACTACTCCTTCACGGCCAGCGGTTGGCCGGCGACGACGAGCACCACCCGGTCACACACCGCGGCAAGCCGCTGGTTGAGCGTGCCGAGCTCATCGGTGAACAACCGGCCTGCGGGTGTCGCCGAGACGACCGTCAGCCCGACCTCCGGGCTGACCAGCACCAACGGCCCGGTGACGGTGTCGACCGCCGCGCACAGGTCATCGATATCGGCACCGATCGACCCGCCGGTCCATGCGTCGCGGCGGTCCATCACCGCGGTGAGCCAGCCGCCGATATCGTCCACCAGCGTCGGTGTCATCGGATCGGCTCGCAGATGCGTTGCCACATCGGCAGATTCGACGGTGTGCCAATGGGGCGGCCGTCGGTCGCGGTGGGCGGCGACCCGTACCGACCAACTGTCCGCACCGACGGGCGCCGGTCCGGTGGCCAGATAACGAACGGTCGGCGACGCGGCGAGCAGGCCCTCGGCGTGACGTGATTTACCCGAACGGATGCCGCCGAGGACGAGCGCACGCACCCCGGGACGGGCCGGGAGAGTGGGCACGGGCCCGGCTCAGACGTCGTCGCCGCGGTTGACCTGCGGGCGCGGCGCGCGCATCCGGCGCAGCTGCGAGGCCCGGCTGGCGGCGTAGAAGCCCAGCTTGAACCCGGTCTCGGTGTTATCGGAGAACTTCTCGTCGACCTTGCGGTTGACGTAGCGACCCACGATCACCCCGTCGATGACCATCACGACCAGCAGTACCGGCATCGCGAACGACAACGGCTGCTGCACGGCGGGAGACGGGACCGACAGGGTCACCAGGATCAGGCCGAGGGCGATCGGCATGAACAGTCCGAGCAGATTGCGGCGGGCGTCGACCAGGTCACGCACATAGCGGCGCACCGGGCCCTTGTCGCGCGGCAGCAGGTAGGCGTCCTCGCCGGCCATCATGCGTTCCCGGCGGTCGGCCATATCGGCGCGCCGGGTCAGCTTCTGGGCCCTGCGCTCCTCCTTGGACAATTTCGGGCCGGCAACGGCCTTGCGGCGCTTACGGGCCTCGGCCGTCGTCATGGGCGCCGGCGCCACCGGACCGCGCTTGCGGGCCGCCTCGCTGCGTTTGGGGGTCGGTCGGCCCTTCGGCGCGGTCCCCGTGTTCGCCCCCGACTTCCTGGCCTCGGCAACCTCGGCCGCCGAGCCCGACGCTCCGGCGGATTCCGCGTCCTCCGGTTCGGGATTGTCCTTGTTTCGGCCGAGCAGCTTCACGTCCGCAAGGTTACTTGGCTGGGCCTCGCGGCCCGGCATGCACCTGCCGATGCCACCCTCTACGCTGCTGGCATGACGGGGCTGGCGGTACTGATCGCGCCGGATTGCTTCGGCGACACCCTCACCGCGGTGCAGGCCGCCGAGGCGATCGCCGCGGGATGGGCCGCGGCCCGCCCGACCGACACCCTGACCCTGGCCCCGCAGTCGGATGGCGGCCCGGGTTTCGTCGAGGTGCTGGCCAGCCGGCTCGGCGGGTTACAGGCGGTCACCGTGCACGGGCCGCTGGGCGGCTGGGTGGACGCGCACTGGGTGCGCCACGGTGAGACCGCCTATATCGAGTGCGCGCAGGCGTGTGGTCTGGCCCTGCTCGGACGCCGTCCCGACCCGGAGACCGCCGTCACCGCCGACACCCGCGGGGTCGGGGAACTCGTGGCGGCGGCCGTCGGGTCGGGCGCCCGGCGGATCGTCGTCGGTCTCGGCGGCAGCGCGACCACCGACGGCGGACGGGGCCTGGTCGAAGCGCTGGGCGGCCTGCCCGCGGCCCGCGAGCGGCTGGCCGGAATCGAACTGATCGCGGCAAGTGATGTCGAACACCCGTTGCTGGGACCGATGGGCGCCGCGGCGGTGTTCGGGCCGCAGAAGGGTGCCGACGCCGCGACCGTCGCGCTGCTCGAAGAGCGGCTGACCGAATGGGCGGGCCACCTCGGCCCGGGTATCGCCGAACAGGCAGGGGCAGGCGCCGCAGGGGGGCTCGGCGCTGCGTTGCTGGCGCTCGGGGGCCGCCGCGAACCCGGGGCCGCCGTCATCGCTGAGCACACCCGGCTCGCCGACGATCTGGCCGCCGCGGACCTCGTCATCACCGGTGAGGGCCGGTTCGACGACCAGTCGCTGCACGGGAAGGTGGTCAGTGCGCTGGCCGGCGGCGCGCGCGAGCGCGATGTGCCGGTGCTGGTGCTGGCGGGCCAAGTCACCCTTGACCCGGAGGCGCTGGCCGAGGCGGGGATCGCAGCGGCCCACTCGGTGACCGATTTCGCGGGTTCGGTACAGCTGGCCATGGACGATGCGCAGGCCCAGCTGACCGGACTGGCCCGGCGCACCGCGGCCGACTGGCCCACACGGCTCGGGAATAGTGACCGAGCAAGGTACCGTTGAAGATATCGCGATTGCACCGGCACTTCTTCAGGAGATGCAATGACTGTTCAGGACGACACCACCACCGAAACCCATGGTGCGGTGCTGACCGACGCCGCGGCGGCCAAGGCCAAGGCGCTGCTTGACCAGGAAGGCCGCGACGATCTGGCGCTGCGCATCGCCGTGCAGCCGGGCGGATGCGCCGGATTGCGCTACAACCTGTTCTTCGATGACCGCACCCTCGACGGCGACCTGACCACCGAGTTCGGTGGGGTATCGCTGACCGTGGACCGGATGAGCGCTCCGTACATCCAGGGCGCGACCATCGACTTCGTCGACACCATCGAGAAGCAGGGGTTCACGATCGACAACCCCAACGCCACCGGGTCCTGCGCCTGCGGCGACTCGTTCAACTGATCTGACACAGAGCTCATACGGACCGGCTGAGTCATTCAGCCGGTCCGTTGTGCTTTGTCAGCGCACCGGGTCAGCCCGTGCGTTGCACGTAAGAACACACCAGGATCTCGTCGTCGAACTGCAACAGCTGGCCGACGGCCTGCATATCTGTGCCGACCGGCACCGCGCCGCGACTCCGTCCGGACTCGGTGACCCGCATGGTGAACAACGCCTGGGCCTGATTGGTCGACCACGGCACCAGCTTGTCGATCGAGGTGACCTCGACGCGACCGTACTGCTTTTCGAATCCGTCGGCGTTCAGCTCGGCCAGCGCCAGATCGGACTTGCGGTCGGCGACCTCGTCGTACAGCCCGCACAGCGTGTGCCGGGCGATCGCCTCGACATCCCCGTCAGCCAGCGCGTCCAGGAAACCCTGGATGGCCGGCTGCACGGTCTGGGCCGTCATCGGCTGCTGACCGGCATCGCCGCCGCGCAGCACCACCGCGGCGCCGGCGACGACCGCGACCACAGCGACGGCAACCGCACCGACGACCAGGTTTCGCCGCCGATTGTTCCGCGGATAGGGCACCGGTGGGGGCAGCGCGCCCGGATAGCCGAACTGCCCGGGCCCCTGCGGCCCGATCGGCGGCGGAAACCCTTGTGGGGGAGGGGAATCGGGGTAGGGCGCGGGGCCGGACATGTGGTGCTTTCCGCAGTCTGGGATGGAGATCGGACTCACAAGCAGGCTAGCGCACCCCGGACCTACGCCCTCGGCGCCGAAGCGCCGGTGCCCCCGCGTCTGTAAGGTGCGCCTAGCCAACTTGATGACTTTCGAAGGGCGTTTTTTCGTGACCATTGCGGTGACCGGATCCATTGCGACCGACCATCTGATGAAGTTTCCCGGCAAGTTCTCCGAGCAGCTGCTGCCGGATCACCTGCAGAAGGTGTCGCTGAGTTTCCTGGTCGACGACCTGGTCATGCACCGCGGCGGTGTCGCGGGCAACATGGCCTTCGCGATCGGCGTGCTCGGCGGTGACGTCGCCCTCGTCGGCGCGGCGGGCCAGGATTTCGGTGAGTACCGTCAGTGGCTCGACGACCACGGCGTCAACACCGAGAACGTGCTGATCTCGGAGAACGCGTACACCGCGCGGTTCGTCTGCACCACCGACGAGGCGATGGCCCAGATCGCGTCGTTCTACCCGGGTGCGATGTCCGAGGCCCGCAACATCGACCTGGCCGAACTCGTCGAGCGCAGCGGTGCGCCGGAACTGGTGATCGTCGGCGCCAACGACCCGGACGCCATGTTCCGCCACACCGACCAGTGCCGCGAATTGGGTCTGCCGTTCGCCGCCGACCCCTCCCAGCAGCTGGCCCGCCTCGACGGTGAGCAGATCCGTCGCCTGATCGACGGTGCGACCTACCTGTTCACCAACGACTACGAGTGGGATCTGCTGCTGCAGAAGTCGGGACTGTCCGAGGCCCAGGTCATGGGGCAGATCAAGATGCGCGTCACGACCCTGGGGGACAAGGGTGTCGACATCGTCGGCAGCGACGGCACGTTCGTGCACGTCGGTATCGTCCCGGAAACCCACCAGGCCGACCCGACCGGCATCGGCGACGCATTCCGTGCCGGGTTCCTGACCGGCCGTTCCGCCGGGCTGAGCCTGGAACGGTCGGCGCAGCTGGCCTCGCTGGTGGCCACGCTGGTACTGGAAGCCACCGGCCCGCAGGAGTGGACCTGGGACCGCGACTCCGCGGTGGCCCGCATCTCCGAGGCCTACGGAGCCGAGGCCGCCGCCGAGATCGGTGCCGCGATCGGCGTCGCCTAGAGCTGCACCGGGTAGGTCGGCTCGCTGATCTGTGGTGACACCGTGCCCTCGACGAAGATGGCGTGCCACAGCATGAAGATCAGCACCGTCCACAACCGGCGGCTGTGATCGCCGGATCCGGCGCGATGATCGTCGAGCATGGTGCGCACCGCCGCCAGATCGACCAGATCGCCTGCCTGCGATGTCTCGATGGTGTGCTGGGCCCAGTCCAGCAGCGGTCCGGTCTTGAGCCAGTGCCGGATCGGCACCGGGAAACCCAGCTTGGGCCGGTTGAGCACATGTGCGGGCACGATCGGCTCCAGCGCGCGGCGTAGCGCGTACTTGGTGGTGGTGCGGGTGATCTTTTGGTCGTAGGGCAGCCGGGAGGCCACCTTGAACACCTCGGGGTCCAGGAACGGAACCCGGAGCTCCAATGAGTTGGCCATGGTCATCTTGTCGGCCTTGACCAGGATGTCGCCGCGCAACCAGGTGAACAGGTCGATGTGCTGCATGCGCGCCACCGGATCCCAGCCCGCCGATTCGGCGTACAGCTGCGCGGTCACGTCGGTGTGGGTCCAGTCGGGCCGGAACCCGGGCAGGGTGGCGCGCAACTGCTCATCGGAGAAGCTGCGGGCGTTGCCGTAGTAGCGCTGCTCCAGCGTCATCGAACCCCGGTGCAGCAGGCTCTTGCCCCGCATGCCCTCCGGCAGCGGCCGGGACGCCTTGCCCAGCGACCGCCGCAACGGCCGCGGGATGTAATCGAACGCCTTGAGCGACAACGGCTCCCGGTAGATGGTATAGCCGCCGAAGAGCTCGTCGGCGCCCTCGCCGGAGAGCACCACCTTCACATGCTTGCGGGCCTCGCGGGCGATGAAGAACAGCGGTATCAGCGCGGGATCGGCCACCGGCTCGTCGAGGTACCAGACGATCTCGGGCAATGCGGCGACGAACTCCTCGGCGCTGACCACCTTGGTCACGTGGCGTGCCCCGATCGCCTTCGCCGACTCGACGGCGACGTCGACCTCGGAGAACCCCTCGCGCTCGAAACCGGTGGTGAAGGTGATCAGCCGCGGGTTGTGCCGCATCGCCAGCGCCGCGATGGCCGTCGAATCGATACCGCCGGACAGGAAGGCGCCGACCGTCACATCGGCGCGCATGTGCTTGGCGACGGAGTCCTCCAGGACCGCGGTGATCTCGTCGTAGCGGGCCTGCTCGGCGCCCTCGACGAAGGGCACCGCGGCGAACCGCGGACGGAAGTAGCGGCTGACCACCGGAGCCCGCCCCGGCCGGATGACGGCGTAGCTGCCCGACTCCAGCCGGCGGATCCCGCGGTGCAGCGTCTCGGGCTCGGGAACGTACTGCAGCACCGTGTAGTGTTGCACGGCCCGCTCGTCGATATCGAGATCCAGCCCGGCGGTGGGGGCGAGATCGATCAGGCACTTCTTCTCGCTGCCGACCACCGTTCCACCCGGCCCGGTCGCCATGTAGAGCGGTTTGATGCCGAAGGGATCCCGTGCGCACAGCAACTCGGCGGTCTGGGTGTCCCAGAGCGCGAAGGCGAACATGCCGCGCAGCCGATTCAGAACGTCGGTGCCCCAGTGATGGAAACCGGCGACGATCGCCTCGCCGTCACCATCGGTGTGGAAGACCGCGCCGAACTCCTCGCGCAGCGCCTCCCGCAACTCCAGGTAGTTGTAGATCTCGCCGTTGAACACCAGCGCGTAGCGATCCGGGGCCTCTGCGGGCCCCCAGCGCAGTGGCTGATGACTGTGCGCGATATCGATGATCGACAGCCGGTTGAAACCCAACACGACATCCTCGTCGGACCATGTTCCTGGTTCGTCGGGGCCACGGTGACGCATCAGATGCGAGGCCCCCGAAACCGCCTCGACCAGCATCGGAGTGGTCTGAACGGTCGGGTCGGTCAGATACGCCAGCAGTCCGCACACCGCGCCAGTATGCCGAATCGTGCAGTCGCTTCGCTCGACCCGGCAGGCGTGGTCTACGCTGCGTAGTATTCGCCAAGTTTGACCGACCGCGCTGCGGTTCACCGACTTCATCTAGGAGGCGCCAACGTGACCGCTCGCGGGGCCCGTTTGGTGGCGTTGTCATTGGTTTTGGGTGGTACGGCCATCCTGCTGAGCGGCTGCAGCTACCAGGAGATCTTCGGACTCGGCTGGCCGCAGGGCATCACCCCGGAGGCGCGGTTGAACCGCGACCTGTGGGTGTGGTCGGTCATCGCCTCGTTCGTCGTCGGCGGCATCGTGTGGGCGCTGATCTTCTGGACCAGCGTCTTCCACCGGAAGAAGGCGACCGATACCGAGCTGCCCCGTCAGTTCGGCTACAACATGCCGTTGGAGCTCGTGCTCACCGTGGTGCCGTTCCTGATCATCTCGGTGCTCTTCTACTTCACCGTCGTGGTGCAGGAGCGGATGCTGCACAAGGATCCCAACCCCGAGGTCGTCGTCGACGTCACCGCCTTCCAGTGGAACTGGAAGTTCGGCTACCAGAAGGTCGACTTCGCCGACGGCACCATGGATTACGACGGCGTCGACAATGCGCGCAAGGAAGCCATGCGGTCGGTGCCCGAGGGTGTCGACGAGCACGGTATCGAGCGTGTCGGTCCGTTGGCAGGCAAGAACAGCGAAGACCGCAGCTACCTGAACTTCAACAAGATCGAGACCATCGGTACCAGCACCGAGATCCCGGTCCTGGTGTTGCCCAAGGGCAAGCGCATCGAGTTCATCATCTCTTCGGCCGACGTGATCCACGGCTTCTGGGTGCCCGAGTTCCTGTTCAAGCGGGACGTGCTGCCCAACCCCAAGGAGAACAACTCCGACAACGTGTTCCAGGTCAGCGAGATCGAGCAGACCGGAGCCTTCGTCGGACGGTGCACCGAGATGTGCGGCACCTACCACGCGATGATGAACTTCGAGGTTCGTGTCGTGGAGCCCAACGACTTCAAGGCCTACCTGGAGTATCGGGAGGCCAATCCGGAGGCCACCAACGCCCAGGCGTTGCAGGCCATCGGTCAGGATCCGCTGGCCACCACCACCTTCCCGTTCGACACCCGCCGCGGTGAGCAGGTCGGTGCACCCGCGCAGGCGAGCAAGTAAGGACGACGACGCATGCATATCGAAGCCCGGCTGTTCGAATTCCTGACCGGATTCTTCGTGCTCGCCTCGGTGGTGTACGCAGTGCTGACCGCGCTGTTCGCCACCGGCGGCATCGAGTGGGCCGGTACCACCGCGCTGGTGCTGTCCACCGGTCTGACACTCATCACCGGCACGTTCTTCCGCTTCGTGGCACGTCGCCTGGACACCCGGCCCGAGGATTACGAGGACGCCGAAATCAGTGACGGTGCCGGCGAGTTGGGCTTCTACAGCCCGCACAGCTGGTGGCCGATCCTGATCGCGCTGTCCTTCTCCACCGCCGCCGTCGGTGCCGCACTGTGGCTGCCGTGGCTGATCGTCGCAGGCATCTGCTTCGTGCTGGCCTCGGCCGCCGGCCTGGTCTTCGAGTACTACACCGGTCCCGAGAAGCACTGACCCACCTTCGGCCAGGTCACAACCGTGCGTCAGTTCGTCGGCGTGCCGTGTCGGCCCGGTCCGCACGGCCACGGTGTTGGGTAATCTTGCCGAGGCAGCAGTCGAGAAGGATAGGCCGAGGTTTAGTTGCAGATGAGCGGGCCGTCAGGACCGGAGTCTTCGGGCGGGGACAGGGATAAGACGTCCCGGTCCGACGAGACCGATATCCATTCGCGTGCGTATTCCGCCCCCGAATCCGAGCAGTTCGTCAGCGCTCCGTACGTTCCGCCGGATCCCGCGCTCTACGACTACGACAACTATGCGCCACTGGATCCCGAGGATGACCGGCCGCCGCGGTGGCCCTGGGTGGTGGGCGTCGTCGCGATCGTCGCTGCCATCTCCCTCGTCGCCTCCGTCGCCCTGTTGGTGACCCGTACCGACAGCGACAACATGGCGAACCCGACGACGTCCACCACGACGGCGCCGCCGGTGCAGGATGCGATCACCACGACCACGCCTCCGCCGCCACCCCCACCACCACCGCCGACCACCGAGGCCCCACCACCCCCGCCGCCGGAGACCGTGACGGTGACCCAGGAGCCGCCGCCCCCGCCCCCTCCGCCGCCGGCCGAGGAGCCCGCGCCCCCGCCGGCCACCAGCGAGGCGCCGCCCCCGCCGCCACCGACGACGACGCGCCCCGCCGGACCGCGGCAAGTCACCTATTCGGTGACCGGCACCAAGGCACCCGGTGACATCATCACCGTCACCTACATCGACGCGTCCGGGCGCAGTCGCACCCAGCGCAATGTCTATATTCCCTGGTCACTCACGGTGACCCCGATATCGCAATCGGAGGTGGGCTCGGTGCAAGCGTCCAGCCTGTTCCTGGTGAGCCGGCTGAACTGCTCCATCACCACCAGTGACGGGACGGTCCTGTCCTCCAATACCGGCAACGCCGCGCAGACGAGCTGCTGATGCCGGATATCACGACACCGAGGACGTCTCGGACGCTGTCGGGTCCGCCCGATCTGGACCGCATCCTGGTCGGGGTGTGCGCCGCAGTGTGGCTGGCCGCCCTCGGCGTGTCCGTCGCGGCGGTGGTGCGGCTGGTCGACCTCGGCAGTGGGCGCGGCACCGTACGCGCCGGGCTCGCCGAGGCCTCCGGTTCGGAGACGCCGTGGGTGCTCTACACCGTCATCGGCGTGTCCGCCGTGGTCATCGCGGTGGCGATCCCGCTGTTGATCCGGGCCCGTAAACAGAGCAGTGAGCGACCGGTGCGCAGCTTCACCCCCGCCGGAGGTTCGGTGTCCGAGGACATCGCCGCGATCACACCCCGGCCGGGCCGGCGCCGCGCCGCCGAGACGCCGATCGGCGGTACCGAGACCGCCGTGCGCGCCGGCGCGCTGCCCGCGGTGGTGGAACAGGTGTACCTGCGCTGCACGGCGGGAGTGCTCGCCGCGGTGGGCGCGGGCACGCTGGCGGTGGCCGTCGCGACCTACCTGCTTGCCGGCGACAACGAGACCGGGGCGATCGCGCTCTTCATCATTGCCGGACTGGTCACCCTGGCCATGCCGGCGCTGCCGTGGTTCTTCCTGCGCGAACTGCGCGCGGTGCTGGGGCTGGGTACACCCGCGGCCTGAGGTTTCCGGGTCCACGCGCGTATCCCTGGCTTCAGTCGTGCCGGCCGGTCAGCTGCCGAAGCTGAACTGGGGTAGGGGATTCGGCCGTCAGAGCTACCTGAATGCAGCGTGGCCGCGGTCGGTGCTGTTCCGACTGAACACACGTAGGTCCTAACCGATACCCGGGCGCCAACCCGGCGGTGGATCCTCGCCGACCAGGCCGTCGACGGCCTCACGCAGCAGATCGGCATGCCCGGTATGTCTGCCGTACTCCTCGACCAGATCGCACACGCTGCGGCGCAGGCTCGCCCGGCGGCCGTCGGACCAGACGATGCTCACCGGCTGATCCAGGCCACCGTCGGCCAGCGCCGCCGTGAGCCTGGTCCGGGACCGTTCGACGGTATCGTCCCACAGCGCATACAGCCGGGCCGGAGAGTCCTGCGCGGCGGAGGTGAAATCCCAGTCCAGGTCGGCATCCCAATCGGCGCTATCCCAGGGCTCTCCCATGGCCGAATCGTCCAGACCCGGGCCGAACCGCTGGGCCTCGGCGCGGGCCAGGTGCTTGAGCAACCCGCCGAGGGTGAGCGTCGATGCCCCGATTCGGGTGTTCAGCCCGGCGGCGTCCAGGCCGTCGGCCTTCCACCGGAACGTGTACCGCAGCCGGTCCAGTGCGCCCAGAAGATGTTGTTCCTCTGAGCCGGACAGGGGTGGCTCCCACGGCGGGTCGATGGACATGAGGCTCAGATTAGCCGCGGGGTAGGGGAGTGGGGACACGAAAAAGGCCCGCGCAGCCAGACTGCGCGGGCCTTTCTCGGTCAACTGCTAGTGGTGCCCGTTCGAGCCGTTCCCGTTCGAGCCGTTGGTGCCCTGGCTCTTGCTGAGCACCGCGAGCGCCCGGTGCTCGGCGGCGTGGGCCGCCTCGGTCAGGGCTTCGTGCTCCTCGATCGGGTCTGCCTTTAGGAAGCTGCCGGTGCCCGGCGAGCCCGCGGACCCGAGCTTGTTCATCCGCTTCGGCAGCGCGGCACCCTGGTACTCCAGCGGAATCGGGTGTCCGTGCTCGTCGACCGGGCCGAGCGGCTGGTGCAGCTCGATGTAGGCGCCGTGCGGGAGGCGGGTGATGATGCCCGTCTCGATACCGTGCTCAAGCACCGCACGGTCACTGCGCTGCAAGCTGATCGCCCACCGGTAGGTGATGTAGTAGACGATCATCGGCAGCACGACCATGCCGATACGGCCGATCCACGTCGTCGCGTTCAGCGAGATGTGGAACTTCAGCGCGATGATGTCGTTCATGCACATGAAGGTCAGCAGGATGTAGAAGGAGATCGCCGCGGCACCCACAGCGGTCCGTGTCGGAGCGTCACGCGGACGCTGCAACAGGTTGTGGTGCGCATCGTCGCCGGTGAGCTTCTTCTCGATGAACGGGTAGGCCATCAGCAGCACGAACACCAGGCCCATGCCCATGGCGACCCACACCGACTGCGGGATGGTGTAGTTGCCGATGTAGAACTCCCACGCCGGCCAGGTACGGGCCAGACCGTCGGTCCACATCATGTAGAAGTCCGGCTGGCTACCCGCCGAGATCTGCGAGGGCTTGTACGGGCCGAGCACCCAGATCGGGTTGATCTGCAGCAGACCGCCCATCAGGCCCAGCAGGCCGGTGATCATCGCGAAGAACGCACCGGACTTGACCGCGAACACCGGCATGACGCGCACGCCGACGACGTTCTTCTCGGTGCGGCCGGGGCCGGGGAACTGGGTGTGCTTCTGGAACCACACCAGCGCCATGTGCACGCCGATGAGCGCGAGCATGATGCCCGGGATCAGCAGGATGTGCAGGGCGTACAGGCGCGGGATGATGATCTCGCCGGGGAAGTCGCCGCCGAACAGCGCCCAGTGCAGCCAGGTTCCGATGACCGGCATACCCAGGGTGATCGAGGAGAAGGCGGCGCGCAGGCCGGTGCCGGACAGCAGGTCGTCGGGCAGCGAGTAGCCGAAGTAACCCTCGAACATCGCCAGGATCAGCAGCAGCGAGCCGATGACCCAGTTCGCCTCGCGTGGCCTGCGGAACGCACCGGTGAAGAAGATGCGTGCCAGGTGCACCATGATCGACGCCGCGAACAGCAGTGCCGCCCAGTGGTGGACCTGCCGGACGAACAGGCCGCCGCGGACCTCGAAGCTGATCTCCAGCGCCGACTCGTAGGCCCGCGACATCTGGATACCGCGCAACGGCTGGTAGACGCCGTCGTAGGTGACGTGTGCCATCGACGGATCGAAGAACAGCGTCAGCCACACACCGGTGATCAGCAGGATGATGAAGCTGTACAGCGCGATCTCACCCAGCAGGAAGGACCAGTGGGTGGGGAAGACCTTGTTCAGGACTCCGCGCCGCACCGCCTCCGAGGGGTGATAGCGGGAATCGATCGCATCACCTTGTGCGGCTGCGATATCAGCGAGCTTGGGACTCATGATTTCCGCTCCCAGAATGCCGGTCCGACGGGTTCGATGAAGTCGCCGTTGGCGACCAGATAGCCGTCCTTGTCGATGGTAATAGGAAGCTGCGCCAAGGCTCGGGCAGCGGGGCCGAAGATCGGGCGCGCGAAGTGCAAGGCGTCGAACTGCGACTGGTGGCACGGGCACAGGATCCGGTAGGTCTGCTGCTCGTACAGCGACGACGGGCAGCCCAGGTGCGAGCAGACCTTCGTGTAGGCGAACAGCTCACCGAAGTTGAAGCTCTCCTGGCCCTGCCGCTTGACCACGCGCGGCATGTCCTGCGGCTTGATGCGGATGAGCATCACCGGGTTGCGGACGCCCATGGCGATCTCGAACAGGTGGTGAGCCGATTCGACGGTGGTGCCGTCGCCGTCGGACTCACGCCACGGGAACACGGTCTCCATGCCGCCGGCGTCGATGTCCTCGGGACGCATCTTGACGAACGCCGACTCGCCGGGGAGACCGGTCGCGCGGGCCACGTAGATGGTCTCGCCCTCGTAGCGCGGGGTCCAGCCGGAGGTCCACAGCACGGCCTTCTTACCCTCGGCGGTCGGCACGACCGGCTTCCACGGGTTCTTGATCAGGCCGCCCATGAAGGCCACCAGGGTGCCGAGACCGAACGCGCCGAGGCCGATACCGGCCGACAGGCCGATCAGCTTGCGACGCTTGATCGTCGAGCCCTCGAGTGCATCGGTCAGGTTCGCGACGATGGTCTTGCGATGAATCTCTGCCGAGGCACCGTCGTGACGGTCCTGGATGGTGATCTCTTCGGGGATGAACTTCTTTTGGAAGAGCACCGCGCCGACTCCGATGGCCAGGATCGACAGACCGAAGGTCAGGCCGTAGAGCGGAGTGGCCAGCGTGTAGAGGCGTTCGCCCTCGCCGCCGTAGGGGACGTACTCCCACGGCCAGAACAGGAAGACCAACAGCAGGGCCAGGCCGGAAAAGCCACCGAGCAACAACCAGTAGGCGACGGTGCGGGAGGCCCGCTTCTCGGCCTTGGTGCCCTCGACCGGCCAGCGCGGCTCCTTGTAGACGATCTCGACACCGTCGAGCTTGCCGCCCAGTTCGAGCAGCTCCTCGCGGGACATCTTCGCCAGTTCCTCGTCACTCGGCTGGCCGGGAACGGGCCCGCCGGAGGTGTCACTACCTTTGATGTTCGCGCTCATGCACGAGCTCCGATCCACATCGTGATGCCGACTGCGGCCACGATCCCGATGATCCAGATGGCCATGCCTTCAGTGGTGGGGCCGAAGCCGCCGAGACCGTAGCCGCCCGGATCCGGGGTGTTGGCCGCCTCGACCACGTACGTGACGATGTCGGCCTTTTCCTCGGGGGTGAGCTGACGATCCGAGAACTTCGGCATGTTCTGGGGTCCGGTGAGCATCGCGGTGTACACCTGCGCGGGGACCTTCGCGGCCTCACCGAGGTCGGGGGCGTACTTACCGGAGGACAGGGCTCCGCCCTTGCCGGTGAAGTTGTGGCAGGAGGCGCAGTTCAACCGGAACAGGTCGCCACCGCGGGCGACATCGCCGGCCAGCAGGGACTCGTCGGCGATCTGGCCGTTGGCCTCGCGCGGGACGATGGGTCCGCCGCCGTTGGCCTGGACGTAGGCGCCCAGGGCGTCGATCTGATGCTCGTCGAAGACCGGGTCCTTGCGCGGGGCCTGCGCCTCGCCACGCATCGCGGGCATGCGGCCGGTGGAGACCTGGAAGTACACGGCCGCCTCACCGGTGCCGATCAGGCTGGGTCCGCGGTCGGTGACACCCTGCAGGTTCGCGCCGTGGCAGCTGATGCACGAGGTGTCGAACAGCTGCTTACCGGTGCGCAGCAGCGCCGACTGCGATTCGTCGGCCACCGCCACCTGAGGTGTCGGCGTCAGCGTTGCGGCGACTACACCGGCTGCCGACAGCCCGAGCAGCAGCAGCAACGCTGCCGATACGCGGCGTCGGAACCGACGGCGGGACTTGGTGGACGACATCGATCCCCTTCTCATCTTTGAGGTCAACGGACGCATCGGCGAGCCGGTCACCGTACGAAGTAGATGACTGCGAACAGCGCGATCCACACGATGTCGACGAAGTGCCAGTAGTACGACACGACGATCGCGGCGGTGGCCTGTGCGGGTGTGAACTTGCTCATCCGGGTACGGATCAGCAGGAAGACGAAGGCGACCAGACCGCCGATGACGTGCAGGCCGTGGAAGCCGGTGGCTAGGTAGAACACCGACCCGTAGGCACTGCCCGGGATCGTGGTGCCGTGCTCCACCAGGTGGATGTACTCGTAGCCCTGGCCGAGCACGAAGAACAGGCCCATCAGGAAGGTGATGACGTACCAGCGGCGCAGGCCGAAGACGTCACCGCGCTCGGCGGCGAACACACCCATCTGGCAGGTGAAGGAGGAGGCGACCAGCACTGCGGTGACCGGTACGGCCAACCACAGATTCAGCTCGGTCGGCTCGGGCGGCCATGCACCCTGTGCCTGAGCCCGCGCGGTGAAATACATCGCGAACAGCCCAGCAAAGAACATCAGCTCACTGGAAAGCCACACGATGGTGCCGACACTGACCATATTCGGCCTGTTCAGCGAATGTACGCGGGAGGTAATCGCGGTCCCCGAGGTCCCAACAGCGCTCGTCACAGGTGCAAGTATGACGCTTTGTAGTTGACGAACACCAGCCGGGTTCACAATTGGCCTCAAACCCGAGGCGGTGCACCACTGGTGACGGCCGGATAACGGTGCATGCACGGGCGATAACATCACGGCGTGTCATCCGCTGAGAACGTCTCCGACAACCCGACCTGGCCGCTGATCCTGGGTCGGCTCACCACTCATCAGGATCTGCTGCGCGGCCAGTCGGCGTGGGCCATGGATCAGATCATGACGGGCTCGGCCACCCCGGCACAGATCTCCGGCTTCGCGGTCGCGATGCGGATGAAGCGGCCGACGTCGGCGGAGGTGACCGAGCTGGCCGACACCATGCTCAAGCACGCCCGGCGCATCCCGGCCGGGCTGATCGGCGACCGGGCGGCCGACGCCGTGGACATCGTCGGCACCGGCGGCGACGGCGCCAACACGGTGAATCTGTCGACGATGGCGTCCATCGTCACCGCGGCCTCCGGCATCCCGGTGGTCAAACACGGCAACCGCGCGGCCTCGTCGCTGTCCGGTGGTGCCGACACCCTCGAGGCGCTGGGCGTGCGCATCGATCTGGGACCCGACGAGGTGGCCCGCAGCGTCGCCGAGGTCGGTATCGCCTTCGCCTTCGCGCCGCAGTTCCATCCGTCCTATCGGCACGCCTCGGTGGTCCGACGTGAGATCGGCGTACCGACGGTCTTCAATCTGCTCGGTCCGTTGACCAACCCGGCCGCGCCGCGCGCCGGACTGTTCGGCTGCGCATGGGGTGATCTGGCCGAGGTGATGGCCGGCGTCTTCGCCGCCCGTGGCGCCAGCGCACTGGTGGTGCACGGCGACGACGGTCTCGACGAGCTGACCACGACGACCACCAGCACCATCTGGCGGGTACAGGCGGGCACGGTCGACCGGCTGACGCTGGACCCCGCTGCATTCGGTTTCCAGCGGGCTGATCTCAGCGAGCTCGTCGGCGGTGATGCCGAGGCCAACGCCGCGTCGGTGCGTGCGGTGCTCGGCGGTGCTCAGGGTCCGGTGCGCGATGCGGTGATCCTCAACGCTGCCGGTGCGATGGTCGCCCATGCCGGACTGACCAGCGATGCGCAGTGGACACCGTCGTGGGAGTCCGCGCTGGCCCGGGCCGCCGAGTCCATCGACTCCGGGGCGGCCGAGCGGCTGCTGGCCAACTGGGTGCGGTTCACCCAGAAGGCCGCAGGCTAGCCCGGTCCGCACGGCGCGGCGGATGCACGCCGTAGCGATCGTCGAGCAGATCGGTGTCGGGTCTGCTCGCCGCCAGCTGCGCGGTGCGCGCCCGGGCTGCCCATCCGGCCCAGTGTGAGGCGGATCCGATCGGTGAGGCGTAGCCGGGTTCGGCGGTCACGATGCGCACACCCGGGGTGGTCAGCCAGCGGGCGATCAGCCCCGTCTCTTCGACCAACGCCCCGCCCAGCGGAGCGTCCTCGCGCAGGATCGTCTGGGCGGCAGCGGTGATGGCCTCGACCACCGGCATCGGCGGAATACCGCGGGGGGCGCACCCGGCCGAGGCGAGCTGGCCGTGCCGGATCACCGCGAGATGCCAGCCGCCCTGGCCGTCCGGTTGTGCCGCCACGATCTGATCGACGTCGGCAAGCGCGCGCAATTGTTGTCCGCGAGCGATCTTCTCGACCGCGGTCGCGGTGTGATCGCGCAACCGGGCCGCGGTTTCATAGCGGTGTTGGCCGGCCAGCTCCTCGATCAGATCGATGACATGGGCGATGACGCTGTGGTCGGCGCCGTCTATCAGATCGGCCGCCCGGCGCGCGGCGTCTGCGTAGCCGGCCATGTCCACGCCGGGCGCGGCGGGGCAGGGGGCGAGCTCGCGTTCGGCGCAGGTGTGCGGCGCGCTGCGGGACAGGCGGGCCGTGCAGGTGCGCAGACCGGCCCCGCGGGCCAGCACCTCGGCGGTGTCGACGGCATCGGCCCGGGCGGTGAACGGACCCAGGGCGCGGGGACCGCGCGGGCGGCGGACCACCGACAACCGGGGGAAGGCCTCGTCGGTCAGGGTGATCCACCACCATTTGCGCGGGAATTTCGACCGCCGGTTGTAGGGCGGGGCATGGGCTGCCAGCAGCCGCAGTTCGCGCACGCCCGCCTCCAGCTGGTGCGCGCACTCCACATGGTCGACGCGGGTGGCCAGCGCCACCATCTCCTTCATCCGGGTGCGCGGATCGGCACCGGTGAAGTACTGACCGACGCGACGGCGGAGGTTGACCGCGGTGCCCACGTAGAGCACCTCATCGGCGGGCCCGCGGAACAGATAGACCCCCGGGGTGCTCGGAATCCCTTGGGCCAGATGGCGTTTGCGGCGTTGCGGTGCACTCTTGTCGGGTAGGTAACCGCGCAGTTCGGCGTAGGTGTGCACACCCTGGTTGCCGACGCGCTCGATCAGGCCGTGCAGCACGTCGACCGTGGCCCTGGCATCGTCGAGGGCCCGGTGGGTCGGGGTGGTCGAGGCGCCGAACAGCCGCGCCAGCGCGGAGAGCTTCACGCTGGGCGCCTCGTCGCGGGTCAGCACGCGGCGGGCGAGTTTCACCGTGCACAGCACCTGCGGCCGCGGCCAGGTCAGTCCCTGGCGTTGCGCGGCGGCCCGCAGGAAACCGATATCGAAACCGGCGTTGTGGGCGACCAGGACCGCGCCGCGGGAGAATTCCAGGAAGGCCGGGAGCACCGTGTGGATCGTCGGGGCGTCGCGCACCATCGCGGTGGTGATTCCGGTCAGCTCGACGATCTGCGGCGGGATGGCACGGCCGGGGTCGACGAGCGTGGCCAGCTCCCCGAGCACGGCACCGCCGCGAATCTTGACCGCACCGATCTCGGTGATGGCGTCGTTGTCGCGGCTGCCGCCGGTGGTCTCCAGGTCGACCACCACGAAGGTCGTGTCGGCCAGTGCGATACCGGCTTCCGGATCGGCGAGCGGGTCGGCCCAACCGTCGGCCGAACCGTCGAGGTCGGCGAAGCTCAGCTGCGGCACAACGGTGACGGTAACCGTGGGCGGTGACATCCGAGCCCGGTGTGAACGCTCGGTCGGCGGGGCGTGTCGGTACCCGTCGTTACGGTGCGGGGGAATCGCCGGACGGCCCGGCGCAGATAAGGACGGACCGCCATGACACACCCGATGGGTGAGGATTTCGAGGAATTCACCGGTGCTGCACAGATGCCTGCGGACGGCTCGGTGACCATCGACTGCGATGACTGCGCCGTGCGCGGGCCGGGGTGCCGGGACTGCGTGGTCAGCGTGTTGCTCGGAGTTCCGGAAACTTTGCTGGATGACGAACGTCAGGCGCTGGAGGTGTTGGCCGATGTCGGTTTGGCACCGCGGCTGCGGCTGGTTCCGATCCGTCGCCCCGGTGCCCCGGATGGTAGAACTGGTGTGGCGTGATGACACGTGATGAACCACGGGAAGCAAAAAGTTAATCCCGTGAGCCTGTTGAATTCACGCCCTCCGTTGGACAAGCCCGATGCCGTTTCGTAACCTGTTCGAGACCTAACAGTAGTTCGTCGCGGCTGACTCGCAGTTGTAAGGACGCAATACCTTGAGGCCTGATTTCTCGGACCGGCGTAAGCGTGGCGTAAAGCGAGCCCTCATCGGTGCGTTGACGGGCCTGACCATCCTCGGTGGATCGCTGGCGACCGGCGTGCATGCCGACCCCGCCGAGGACGCGCTGGCAAAGCTGAACGAGTTGTCTCATCAGGCCGAGATCGCCACCGAGAACATGCATGCCGCGCAGCTCGATCTCGACGAGAAGCTGGCGGCGCAGGCCGCCGCCGAAGAAAAGCACAACGCCGACCTCGCCGCCGCCGATGCCGCGAAGGCCGACCTGGCAAAGTTCCAGACCTCGGTCAACAACATTGCTGCCGCGCAGTACATGGGTGGCCGCACCGATGGGCTGGACGCCATGCTGACGGCGAGCTCGCCGCAGGTGCTCATCGACCAGCTCGCCGTGCAGCGAGTGATGGCCACCGAGATGTCGGCCCAGATGCAGAACTTCAAGCAGACCAGCGCGCTGGCCGCACAGGCCGAATCCGCCTCGGCGCGCTCGGCAGCCGATGCCAAGACCGCCGCCGAGCAGGCTGCCGCGGTGCGCGCCGATCTGCAATCCAAGCAAAGCAAGCTGCAGGTCGAGATCGCCATCGTCAAGTCGCAGTACGAGCGGCTCACCCCCGCCCAGCGCGAGACCCTGGCCGCGATCCCACCGGTCCCCGAGGGTGTCGTGCCTCCCGCCCCGGCACCGTTGCCCGCAGACGATCCCGGTGTGCTGGCAGCACCGCCCGCGGGTATCCCGCCAGGTGATATCGCCCCGCCGGCCGCCGCGCCGGGTTCCGGCGGTGGCTCGGTCGCCGTGCAGGCCGCCTTGACGCGGATCGGTTCGCCGTATTCGTGGGGTGCCGAGGGCCCCGGAGCCTTCGACTGCTCCGGTCTGGTCAAGTGGGCCTTCGGTCAGGCGGGTATATCGCTGCCGCACTCCAGCTACGCCCTGGCCGCCGGTGGTCAACCGGTGTCCACCGATCAGATGCAGCCCGGTGACGTCGTCTCCTACTACTCCGACGCCTCGCATGTCGGGATCTACATCGGCAACGGCATGATGGTGCATGCCTCCACCTTCGGCCAGCCCGTCGTGGTTGCCCCGGTCAACAACGCCCCCATCTACAACGTGCGCCGGTACTGATCAGCTGAAGCTCGTTCGTCGCGGCGCCCCCGCTACTCGCCTTGCCATCGTTGCCGTTGCCGGCGCGGTGCTGCTCGCCGGTTGCCAGACTGCGTCGCCACCGGCACCGGTCGGTTCTGACGCCACCGTCTCGACCATTGCTACGTCGGCGGCGACAGCCGGTACGACGTCGATTGCGTTGCCTGACGGCCGCACCGGCGCGCTACGCGGAGTCGGTGGTCCGCGCAGTCAGCCGCTGATCGATCGGATCGCGGTGGAGTTGCCCGGCGCGGTGGATGCCGTCACCGCATTCTGGGGACCGGACTGGCCCCGCGAGATCGTCGTCGTGGTGACCGAATCGGATGAGCAGTTCCGGGTGCTCGCCCACGGCAGCGGAGATGTCGCCGCCGCCACCACCGCCGAGGGCATGGTGTTCGCTCCCGGCGCCGCCGATATGGGCGCCACTGCGCTGCGCATCGTGGTCCGCCACGAGCTGTTCCACTATGCGGCGCGTGCACAGACGGTCGCCAGTGCTCCACTGTGGTTGACCGAGGGGGTCGCGGACTACGTCGGTCGCCCGGCCCAACCGCCACCGCCAGGTGGCGCGCGACTGGCGCAGCTGCCCACGGATGCCGACCTGCAGACCGCCGGGCCTGCGCGTTCGGACGCCTACGACCGGGCCTGGTGGTTCAGCCGGTTCGTCGCCGAGCGGTACGGTGCCCCGGCGCTCAAAGCGCTCTACCTGCGGGCCTGCGGGGCCGGGCATCCCGACGCAGCGACCGCCGTGCGGGAGACCCTTGGCGCCGATCTGGATGAGGTGGTGGCGCAGTGGCGTGCCTGGTTGACCCGATAACGTGGGCCCGATGACCCGGGTCCTGTTGCTGACCAACGACTTTCCGCCGCGCCGCGGTGGTATCCAGTCCTACCTGGAGGCGTTCGTCGGCGAACTGCTCCACGCCGGGACACATGACCTCACGGTGTATGCGCCGACGTGGAAGGACTGCGCCGAATACGACCGGCGGGCGGCCGATGCCGGATACCGCGTCGTACGCCACCGCAGCACGCTGATGCTGCCCGAGCCGACGGTGGCCGGCCGGATGCGCGATCTGATCGACGAACACGCCATCGACACGGTGTGGTTCGGTGCGGCGGCCCCACTGGCACTGCTGGGACCGTTGGCCCGCCGGGCCGGAGCGGGTCGCATCGTGGCCAGCACCCATGGCCACGAGGTGGGGTGGTCGATGCTCCCGGTGGCGCGTTCGGCTCTGCGCCGCATCGGGGAGGACGCCGACGTGGTGACCTACGTCAGCGACTACACCCGCGCCCGATTCGCCGCCGCGTTCGGTCCTCGCGCGTGTCTGGAGCGGTTGTCCCCGGGTGTGGACATCGATCGGTTCGCCCCCGACAGCGTCGCGCGCGCCGAACTGCGGGCCCGGTACGGATTGGGTGGTCGGCCCGTGGTGCTGTGCCTGTCGCGGCTGGTACCGCGCAAGGGGCAGGACATGCTGATCCGCGCATTCGACCAGATCCGCCGTCGGGTTCCCGGCGCGGCGCTGGTGATCGTCGGCGGCGGTCCGTATCGCGCGGACCTGGAGAAGTTGGCGCGTCGGGTCGGCGTGACCGAGGACGTGATCTTCACCGGCGGGGTGCCGGCGGCTGAACTGGCGGCCCATCATGCGATGGCCGATGTCTTCGCCATGCCGTGCCGCACCCGCGGCGCCGGTCTGGATGTCGAGGGGCTCGGCATCGTCTACCTCGAGGCCTCCGCCAGCGGGGTGCCGGTGGTGGCCGGGCGGTCCGGCGGTGCCCCCGAGACGGTCCGCGACGGTGAGACCGGCTGGGTCGTCGACGGCACCGATGTGGACGCCATCGCCACCGCGGTCGGGGATCTACTGGCCGACCCGAGGACCGCGGCCCGGATGGGTGCGGCCGGGCGTGACTGGGTGGTGGCCAACTGGCAGTGGCACACCCAGGGCGCCCGGCTCACCCGGTTCCTCGGCTGACGCCGCGCCTGGCTCAGCTGTAGATCGCCGCGATCTGTGCGGCGAACTTCTCGACGACCACCTTGCGCTTGACCTTCAGCGTGGGCGTCAGCTCGCCGGTGTCCTCGGTGAAGTCGACCGGCAGGATGCGGAAGGTCCGGATGGCCTCCGCCTTGGAGACCACCTGGTTGGCATCCTTGACCGCCAACTCCACCTCGGCGATCAGGTCCGGGTCCTCGGTCAGGTCGGCGACGGTGGCCGACGCACCCTTGCCATTGCGGTCCTTCCACCCCTCGAAGGCCTCGGGATCGATGGTGATCAACGCGGCGATGAACGGCTGGGCGTCGCCGACGGCCATGGCCTGGCTGATCAGCGGGTGCGCCCGCAGCCGGTCCTCCAGCACCGCGGGAGCCACGTTCTTACCGCCTGCGGTGACGATGATCTCCTTCTTGCGGCCGATGATCGTCAGGAATCCGTTGGCGTCGATGGCGCCCAGATCGCCGGTGTGGAACCAGCCGTCGGTGAACGCGTCCGCGGTGGCCTGCTCGTTGTTCCAGTAGCCGCTGAAGACCACACCGCCTTTGAGCAGCAGCTCGTCATCGTCGGCCAGACGCATGCTGTTGCCGGGCAACAGCTTTCCGACCGAACCGACCAACATGTCGCCGACCTGGTTGGCGGTGACGGCGGCGCTGCTCTCGGTGAGGCCGTAACCCTCGTAGATGGTCAATCCGACGCCACGGTAGAAGTGTCCGAGCCGGGCGCCCAGCGGTGCCCCGCCGGAGATGGCGGCATGACAGTTGCCGCCGAGCGCGGCGCGCAGCTTGCCGTAGACCAGCTTGTCGAACACCGCGTGCTTGAGCCGCAGCACCAACCCGGGGCCGCCGCTGCTGTCCTGGGCCTTGCTGTACTCGATGGCGGTATCGGCGGCGATCTCGAAGATGCGGCCCTTGCCGTCGTTGCGCGCGTTCTGCTCGGCGGTGTTGTAGACCTTCTCGAACACCCGCGGGACCGACACCACCAGGGTCGGCTTGAACACCCCGAACATCGGCACCAGATTCTTGATATCGCTGGTGAAGCCGAGGGTCACCTTGTTGGCGAACGCGGCGATGGTGATGGCGCGGGCCAGCACGTGCGCCAGTGGCAGGAACACCAACAGGCGTTCGCCCTTGCGCAGCAGTGTCGGGAAGGCGGCCTTGGCGCCGCGGATCTCGTAGAGCAGGTTGGAATGCGTCAGCTGGCAACCCTTGGGCAGACCGGTGGTGCCCGAGGTGTAGATCAGCGTGGCGGGATCGCTGGATTTGACGGCGGCGACGCGGGCGTCGAGCAGACCGGGGTCGACATCCTTTCCGGCCTCGGCGAGGACCTGCAGGGCCGGGGCATCGGGATTGTCGATGCGCAGCACCGCGCGTACCCCGGGAAGCTCGTCGGCCTGGTGCTCCACGCGCTCGGCGTGCGCCGCCGTCTCGGCGAACACCAGCACCGCACCCGAATCCTTGAGCACGTGCTTGATCTGCTCGGGGGAGGAGGTCTCATAGATCGGGACGGTGACCGCACCGACGGACAGGATCGCGAAGTCGATGATCGCCCATTCGTAACGGGTGGCCGACAGGATGGCCACCCGGTCGCCCGGGGCGACATCATGGGCGATCAGGCCGAGAGCCACCGACCGGATCTGCTTCGCGGCCTGGGCGCAGGTGACGTCGGTCCAGGCGCCGTCGACCTGTCGTTGCAGGATGACGTGGTCGGGATCGTCGCGTTCATGGGTGTAGACCGAGCTGACGACGCTGTCGTATTCGGCGATCTCGAACGAAGCCGGAACGGAGAACTCACGCACGATTCTGGGCACCTCGGGTCCTGGGATGGGTGGTTACTAGCCGGTAAGCCTAGTCGCCTGTGTCACACCTGCGGCAGGGCGTATGTGAAGCTAGGTGGCCATGAACAGCGTCCAGATCGCCGATGAGACCTTTGTGTGTGCCGATCCCGCCGAGGTCGGTCGCGCCGTCGCCGATGCGTCCAGCTGGCGGCGGTGGTGGCCGGATCTCGTACTCACCGTGGTCGAGGACCGCGGCCCCGCAGGTCAGCGCTGGACGGTCGCCGGCGCGTTGACCGGCACCATGGAGGTGTGGCTGGAGCCCATGATGGACGGCGTTCTGCTGCACTACTTCCTGCATGCCGAGCCCACCGGTGTCACCGGCCACGACCTGGCCCGGATGAATCTCGCTGCGCTGAACCATGCGCGCCGGGTGGCGGGCAAGAAGATGTCCTTCGAGGTCAAGGCTCGGCTGGAGGCCGACCGGCCGGTGGGAGTGTCGCGGCTGGCCTGAGGGGTGAGCCGCCCTATGTGGGTGAGGGTAGATTTCTGGTCGTGGCGGAGAAGACGGCGCAGACCATCCATATCGCGGCCGATCCCTCGACGGTGATGGACGTCATCGCGGATATCAGCTCGTACCCGGAGTGGGTTGCCGAGTACAAGGAAGCCGAGGTGCTCGAGCGCGACGACGCCGGCAACCCGAAGACGGCCCGGCTGATGCTCGACGCCGCGGTGCTCAAGGACACCATGGTGCTGACCTATCAGTGGCCCGCCGATCGCAAATCCGTCACCTGGACGCTGGTGTCCAGTTCGTTGTTGCGTGCGCTGGAAGGCGCATATCGATTGGCGCCCAAGGGTTCTGGTACCGACGTGACCTATGAGCTCTCCGTTGACCTGATGATCCCCATGATCGGACTGCTCAAACGCAAGGCCGAGCGGCGGCTCACCGACACTGCGCTCAAGGACCTCAAGAAGCGAGTCGAGGTGGCAGTGAACTGAGTGCAGATGGCACCGCCGAACCCGCCCGGATCTGCCTGTTCGTCGGCAAGGGAGGGGTAGGCAAATCGACGTTGGCCACGGCCACCGCGGTGCGTGCTGCCCGGAGCGGGGCGCGGGTGTTGATCGTGTCCACCGATCAGGCGCACTCGACCGGTGATGTGCTCGGAGTTGCCGTCGAACCGACCGGCACGCGCACAACCACCCGCGTCCTGACCGATCTGGATGCCGGGCCCACCGATGTGGGCGGCTCCCTCGATGCGCTGGCCTTGGACACCCTGTCCCTGCTTGAGGCGCGGTGGCGAGAGATCGCCGGCGTGCTGGCCGGTAGGTTCCCGCATTCCGATCTGGGAAGCGTTGCCCCGGAAGAACTTTCCGCCCTGCCGGGGATCCAGGAGGTGCTCGGTCTGCACGAGGTCGCCGAACTGGCCGACTCCGGACACTGGGACGAGGTGGTGGTCGACTGTGCCTCCACCGCTGACGCGTTGCGGATGCTGACCCTGCCCGCGACGTTCAACCTCTATCTTGAGCGCAGCTGGCCACGGCACCGCAGGCTGTCGCTGTCACCTGCGGACCTGGGTTCGGCGGCGATGCTGATGCTGGTGGAGCGGATTGCCGAGGGGACCGAACGGCTGTCGACGCTGCTCGCCGACAATGCCCGGGTTGGTGCGCACCTGGTGCTGACCGCGGAGCGGGTCGTGGCCGCCGAGGCGGCCCGAACCCTCGGATCGCTGGCATTGATGGGTGTCAAGGTCACCGAACTGCTGGTGAATCAAGTTCTGCTGCAGGATGATTCCTACGAGTATCAGAACCTGCCCGCGCACCCGGCCTTCGATTGGTACACCGAGCGCATCGCCGAGCAGCGCGGCGTGCTCGACGAACTGGAACGTTCGATCGGCGATGTGGCGCTGGTGCTGGTGCCACATCTGGCCGGTGAGCCGATCGGTCCCAAGGCGCTCGGCGAGCTGCTCGACGCGGCACGTCGCCGTGATGGCTCGGCGCCGCCGGGACCGCTGCGACCGGTCGTCGATCGCGAGTCGGGGTCCGGCTTGGAGGCCGTCTATCGGATGCGGTTAGAGTTGCCGCAGGTCGATCCCGGCTCGCTGCGGCTGGGGCGGGTCGACGACGACCTTGTGATCGGCTCCGGGGGTATGCGGCGTCGGGTGCGGCTGGCATCGGTGTTGCGGCGCTGCATCGTGATCGATGCGAATCTGCGGGCCGGCGTGCTGACCGTGCGTTTTCGACCCAATCCGGAGGTGTGGCCGACATGAGCCCCACCCATTCGGACATTCCGCCAGAACTGCGCCAACTGGCCCAGGCCATCCTGGACAAACTCGATCCCGCGGTGCGGATCATGGCCGCACGAGCCGCCGCCGAGGGTGCCGGTGCTGGAGCGTGTCAGCAGGTGTGGTGCCCCGTGTGTGCGCTGGCCGCGCTGATCAACGGCGAGCAGCACCCGCTGCTGTCGGTGATCGCCGATCACAGCGTCGCCCTGCTCACGGTGATCCGTGCGATGGTCGCCGAAACCGGGCCACCCACCGATGTACCCCCACCGACGCCCGAACCGGCGCAACCGACGAACGGGCGTTACGAGCAGATCCCTGTCACGCTCGACGACTGAATGGGGTGCTGCGACTCTAGTGTGGTCGCACTCACGTCCGCTGGGTAGAGTTGGTCCGATCCGGCCCCGTCCTGGTGGGGCGCCGCTGCAGGAGGGCTCATGTGGTTCTGGTTCTACAAGTACATCTTGATGGGCCCGTTGCTGTCCTTTTTGGGGCGTCCCAAAGTGCAAGGGCTGGAATACGTTCCGGACTCCGGCGCGGTGATCCTGGCCAGTAACCACCTGGCCGTGGCCGACAGCTTCTATTTGCCTCTGGTGGTCAAGCGACGCATCACCTTCCTGGCAAAGGCCGAGTACTTCACCGGCACCGGACTCAAGGGCAAGCTGACCAAGTTCTTCTACTCCTCGACCAACCAGGTACCCATCGACCGCACCGATGCCGACTCCGCGCAGGCCGCGCTGACGACCGCGCAGCGCATACTCGGTGAAGGCAAGCTGCTGGGCATGTATCCCGAGGGCACCCGCTCCCCGGACGGCCGGCTCTACAAGGGCAAGACCGGACTGGCCAGGGTCGCTCTCGAAAGCGGCATCCCCGTCATCCCGGTGGCGATGGTCGGAACCAATGTGGTCAATCCGCCCGGATCCAAGATGTGGCATTTCGGCCGCGTCGAGGTCCGGTTCGGCAAGCCGATGGATTTCAGCCGTTTCGAGGGGCTTGCCGGTAACCGTTTCATCGAGCGGGCCGTCATCGACGAGGTGATGTACGAGCTCATGCGTCTCGGTGGCCAGGAGTACGTCGATCTCTACGCTGCAGATGTCAAGGAGCAGGCCGAGTCGGTCGACGTGCAGACCAAGCCCGCGGTGACCCGCAAAGCCGGATAGCCGCCTCGTCAGCTCGCCGTGGCGATCTCTGCCTCGGCGGGTGCGGCGGACGACTCGCTGCGCCGGGACAGCCGCGGGGCCACCGCACCGATCACCACGATCACCGCCAGCGCCCACCACAGGTAGGACCCGCCGACGACCCGCAGCCACGGCGAGACCGAGGTCTCGTTGTGTGCGGGCATCAGCGTGATCGGGGTCCACACCGTCAACGCGACACCGATTGCCGAGACGAAGAGCAGCGCGAGGGTGCGGGTACGATAGCCGACGACGGCAGTCACCAGCACCGTGGGCAGAACCCAGACCCAGTGGTGCGACCACGACACCGGCGAAACCGCCAAGCCGAACATCGCCACGCAGAGAAGTCCCAGCACTGCGGTATCGCCGTTCGGGTCTGCCCGCACTGCGCGGTGGGTCGCCCAGACCGTCAAGCCCAGCACCACGAAGCACAATCCGACCCACAGCAGGAATCGGGTGTCCTCGCCGACACCGAACCGGGCCAACATCCCGGAGATGTTCTGGTTGGTGTTCAGCGTCGCCGAGCCGATGCGGTCGGTATCGCGCAGTGTCTCGAACCAGTACACCCAGGAATCCCGCCAGGCCAGCGCGAATCCCAGCAGCGTCGCGGCGACCGCCGAGGCCGTCGTCACCAGCACCGCGCGGATGTCCCGGCGCAACAGGAAGTACAACAGGAAGACCGCGGGGGTGAGCTTCACCGCGATGGCCAGCCCGAGCAGCAACCCGCGCGGCCACGGGGTCCGGCGCGGTACGCAATCGGCGATCACCAGCGTCATGAGCACCACGTTGATCTGACCGAACTCCAGATTTGCCCGCAGCGGCTCGGCGAACACCACCGCGGGCGCGACAAGTGCTCCGGCCAGCCAGGCTCGGCGATGCCAGCTGTCACCGACGCGCAGCCGGGTCAGCACGATCGTCGTCGAGACCACCAGCAGCACCATGGTGGTCACCGTGATGGCGGCGCTCGCCGCGGGCAATGACAACCAGGCGAACGGGGCGAACGCGACGGCCGACAGCGGTGGATAGGTGAACGGGAGGTCGATCCCGGCCTGGGTCTGGAACTCGGTGCTGTCGGCATAGAGCGGCACGCCGTCCAGCCAGGCCCGTCCGCCGAGGCGGTAGACGTCGATATCGATGCGGTAACTGGACTCGCCGAGCAGGCGCCAGCCGACCCAACCCAGCGCGGCCAACGTCACGAGCTGAAACAGCCGCCATGCCCACACGCCGGTGAGGGCCCGGCCGACTCCGGCCCGCCCGAGCACACTGCCCCCATCGGGCGACCGCTGAATCCTCATGTCGCCGCCAAGCCTATCGGTGCGCGGCGACGCGCTGGACCCGACAGGTCCGCCGATACCCCGCAAATTCGCTGGATCGGCGTAAATTCGAACGCCGTGCCCCCGAATCTGCAGCTGGACTTCATCCCTGCCGACCGACTTCCGCTGCTGTGCTGCCTGATCGCCTTCATCATGACGTTCGTGCTGACCCGCCTGGTGGTGCGCTATATCAGGAGCCACCCGAGCACCGATGGGCCGCGCAAATGGTGGCAGCCGCGCAACCTTTCCGTCGGCGGCGGTGTGCACCTGCATCACGTGGTGATCGGCATCATCCTGGTGATGGTCTCCGGAGTGGCCATGGTGACCCTCGCCGTGAACGGGGGTGTGGCGGAGTTCACCGTCGCGGCAGTCTTTTTCGGTATCGGCGCAGCCCTGGTGCTCGACGAGTTCGCCCTGATCCTGCACCTGCAGGACGTGTATTGGTCCGAGGACGGCCGGACCTCGGTGGACGCGGTGTTCGTGGCCATCGCGGTCGCCGGTCTGCTGGTCCTCGGGTTCAGTCCGCTGTCCTTCTTCGATATCGACATCTGGCAGTCCGATGATTCGATCGAGGCGCGGATCGCGGTGATCATCGCGGCCGTGCTGACGCTGGCGCTGGCGGTGGTGGTGCTGCTCAAGGGCAAGGTCTGGACCGGTCTGGTCGGCATGTTCATCACCCCGCTGCTGTTCGTCGGGGCGATCCGGCTGTCGCGCCCGCATGCGCCGTGGGCGCGCTGGCGCTACACGAAAAGGCCGCGCAAGATGCACAAGGCATTGGAACGGGAACGACGCCTGCGCAGGCCCGTGGTGCAGGCCAAACTGTGGGTGCAGCACGTGGTGGCCGGCGAGCCGCATTTCCCCGACGACGCGTTGGTCAACGAGGAACTGGACCGCGAGATCCACGCCGCTCCGGCACCCAGCCAGGGAGCGGCCTGAGATGCGCTACTTCTACGACACCGAGTTCATCGACGACGGCCGCACCATCGAACTGATCTCGATCGGGGTTGCCGCCGAGGATGGTCGTGAGTATTACGCGATATCAACCGAATTCGATCCCGACCGGGCCGGCAGCTGGGTGCGCAAGAACGTGTTGCCCAAGCTGCCGTCACCGTCGTCGAAGCTGTGGCGCTCGCGCCGCCAGATCCGCAGCGAGCTGGAAGACTTCTTCGATATCGACGGCGACGAACCCATCGAACTGTGGGCCTGGGTGGGGGCCTATGACCATGTGGTGCTGTGCCAACTGTGGGGCCCGATGACCGACCTGCCGCCGGCGATCCCGCGATTCACCAGGGAACTGCGCCAGTTCTGGGAGGAGCGGGGCTCCCCGCGGATGCCACCGCGGCCGCGCGATGCCCACGATGCGCTGGTCGACGCGCGGCACAACCTGCGGCGCTATGAGCTGATGACCGACGACGGGGCCTGGGCGGCGCGCTCGGGCGGCTAGCCGCGCCCGCCGGCGGGAGCCGCCTGAGCTGCAGGTATGGCCGGTCCGAACGGATTTCGGTCACCGCTACCATGGAGCGGTGAACTGGACCGTCGACGTGCCCATCGATCAGCTGCCGGACCTCCCACCGCTGCCGGGGGACCTGCGGCAACGGCTCGACGCCGCGCTGGCCAAGCCGGCACTGCAGCAGCCGAGCTGGGATGCCGGCCAGGCCAAGGCCATGCGCACCGTGCTGGAGAGCGTGCCGCCGATCACGGTGCCCACCGAGGTCGAGAAGCTCAAGAGCCAACTGGCCGCGGTCGCCCGCGGAGAGGCCTTCCTGCTGCAGGGCGGGGACTGTGCGGAGACCTTCGTCGACAACACCGAACCGCATATCCGGGCCAATATCCGCACGCTGCTGCAGATGGCCGTGGTGCTGACCTATGGCGCCAGCATGCCGGTCGTGAAGGTCGCCCGCATCGCCGGGCAGTACGCCAAACCGCGGTCCTCGGACACCGACGCACTGGGGCTGAAGTCCTACCGCGGCGACATGATCAACGGATTCGCCCCCGACGATGCGATCCGCCAGCACGATGCCTCCCGGCTGGTCCGCGCCTACGCCAACGCCAGTGCCGCGATGAACCTGGTGCGTGCCCTGACCTCCTCGGGGATGGCCTCTCTGCAGGCCGTGCACGACTGGAATCGCGAGTTCGTGCGCACCTCACCGGCGGGAGCGCGCTATGAGGCGCTGGCCGGGGAGATCGACCGCGGTCTGCGATTCATGAGCGCGTGCGGCGTCAACGACCGCAACCTGGACACCGCCGAGATCTACGCCAGCCACGAGGCGCTGGTGCTGGACTATGAACGGGCCATGCTGCGGATGGACACCGCCGATCCGGCCGAGCCGGTGGCCGAGCCGTCGGCACCCAAGCTCTACGACCTGTCCGCGCACTACCTGTGGATCGGGGAGCGCACCCGCCAGATCGACGGCGCGCACGTCGCACTGGCCGAGGTGATCGCCAACCCCATCGGGATCAAGATCGGACCGACCACGTCCCCGGAGCTGGCGGTCGAATACGTCGAACGCCTCGACCCGCGCAACGAGGCCGGCAGGCTGACCCTGATCAGTCGGATGGGTAATCAGAAGGTCCGCGATGTGCTGCCCGCGATCATCGAGAAGGTCCACGCCACCGGTCATCAGGTGATCTGGCAGTGCGATCCGATGCACGGCAACACCCACGAATCCTCGACCGGATACAAGACCCGGCATTTCGATCGCATCGTCGACGAGGTGCAGGGCTTCTTCGAGGTGCACCGCGCGTTGGGTACCCACCCCGGCGGTATCCACGTCGAGATCACCGGTGAGAACGTCACCGAATGTCTCGGTGGGGCGCAGGATATCTCCGACCACGATCTGGCGGGCCGGTACGAGACCGCGTGCGACCCGCGGCTGAACACCCAGCAGAGCCTGGAGCTGGCATTCCTGGTCGCGGAGATGTTGCGCGACTAGGGATTCAGATCAGGCTGGCCAGGTTGTTGCCGAGCGTCCAAGCGCCGGCGGCCAGCAATCCGGCCAGCGTCAGGATCACCAGCACCCAGCCCAGTAGCACCCGTTTGGCGCGCTGCCGCGCCCAGTGGAACTCCTCGAGCTCGACACCGGCGAATTGTCCTGTGATCGGCCGGTATTCGGCGTCCTGGTAATCGTCATGCTGGTCGTCGGCGGGACGGTGGGCGTCGGTCGGATCCTCGGCTCCGACGGCGGGCAGCTGACGGGTCGGTCGGTATGGGGCCGGCGGGCGGGCAGCGGCACGGCTCTCGTGGCCGCCTGCGCTCTGCGCCGCGGTGGCGGCGCGGTGCTGGGCCGACTGGCGCGGGGCCGGAACTCGGAACGGCGGCAGGCCCAGGTCGTCGACCACATCGGCCAGGGCCTCACCGAGTTCGCCGGCATCGGCGAAACGGGCGTGCGGGTCGCGAGCGGTCGCCCGCGCGACCAGCGCGTCGAACTGTGCGGGTACCCCGGCGATCGCCGCACTCGGCGGCGGAACGTCGTTGTCCATCCGCTGGTAGGCCACCGACAGCGCGGTGTCCCCGGTGAACGGGGTTCGGCCCGTGAGTAATTCGTAGGCGAGCACGCCGACGGCATACACATCGCTGCTCGGCGCGCTGTCACCGGTGGCGACCTGTTCTGGGGACAGGTACGCCGCGGTGCCCAGGATGACACTGGTGGAGGTGATGCCCGCCTCGGCCACCGCCCGAACCAGGCCGAAGTCGGCGATCTTGACCTCACCGTCATCGGAGATCAGCACGTTCTCGGGTTTGACGTCGCGGTGCACCAACCCGGCCGCGTGCGCCACCGCCAGTCCGCGACAGATCGGGCCGAGCACGGCGGCCGCGGCATGCGGTGGCATCGGCCCGCGCTCGCGCAACAACTCACGCAACGTGCCGCCGTCGACCAATTCCATCACCAGATACGGCGCGGGACCGTCCGGTCCGCCGCCGCCCTGGTCGTAGACGGCGACCAGGCCGTCGCCCTTGAGCCGCGCCACGGTGCGGGCCTCGCGCTGGAACCGGACCAGGAACGCCTCATCGCGGGAGTACCGGGAATCCATCACCTTCACCGCGACGGGACGGTCCAACCGGGTGTCCACGCCGCGGTACACGGTCGACATCCCGCCGGCGGCGATGGTGGTCTCGATCAGATAGCGCCCCTCCAGCAGGCTTCCGACGAGGGGGTCGGTGCGCTGGTAGGTGTCCACCGCAGACATGGTACGGATCCGGTCTCCATCGACCTTCCACCTCCGGGCGAGGGCCGGGGCCCTTAGACTCTGTCCGGTGAGCATCCCGGCGTCCGCTGACATCCTCGATCCCGACGAAGCCGTACTCGACCTGTCCGAAGTGTCGAAACTGCTCGGCGTCTCGGTCAGCAAGGTCAACCAGCACCTGCGCGACGGTCACCTCGTCGGTGTGCGCCGCGACGGTGCCGTGGTCGTGCCCAAGGTGTTCTTCGATGAGAACGGCCGGGTCGTCAAGCCGCTGCCCGGCCTGTTGGTGGTGCTACGTGACGGCGGGTTCGACGTCACCGAATCGATGCGCTGGTTGTTCACCCCGGACCCCTCGCTGACCCTGAGTCGTGACGGCAGTACCGAGAAGCAGGCCAATGCGCGGCCGGTCGACGCGTTGCGCTCACATCAGGCGCGCGAGGTCATCCGCCGAGCACAGGCAATGGCCTACTGACGGCTCGGCCGTCGTGGCCTACTGACGGCTCGGCCTACTGACGAGCCGGTTCTTCCGGCGCCCGCGACAGTAGGTACCAGGCCAGCACCGCACATCCGGTCGCCAGCGCGACCTGCAGCAGCGAGTACATGCCGTGCGAACCGTCGGGCTTGAAGATCACCATGATCCAGGTGGAGAATCCGGCGATCAGCGCGACCGCGGTCCGGCTCTGCCACAGCGTCGACAGCGTCGCCAGCGGCCAGGTGTAGTACCAGGGCAGCGCGGCCGGGACGAACAGCACCACGACGCCCATCGCCAGCGTGGTGCCGACCAGCGCTTCCCGGTCGGTGTGTCGGAACCGCCACCACAGCAGCGGAAGCGCGATCGCGATGATCGCGATGCCGATGATCCGGGTGATCTCGAGGACCGCATAGAAGTTCACCGGCATGACCATGCCGACGAGGGCATTGATCATGTTCGCGAAGGCCGTCGGCAGGGTCAGCCAGTTGATGATCTTCACCGAACCGGCCAGTGCGGTCAGCCAGCCGAGTCCGACCCCGGCCAGCAGCGACAGCACCGCGAACACGGCGCCGAAGATCACCACCGACGCCGCGGTGGCGAAGGCGAAGGCAGGGATGGGGCGGTAGCCCCGGGTGTCGCGCAGCCTGCGCATCCACACCCAGACCATGAACGGCAGCGCGATGCCTGCCGTCGCCTTCACAGCGACCGCGGTGGCGATGAAACCGACCCCGAGGATCGGTCGGCCGCCGAAGGTCAGCGCGATCGCCGCCATCATCAGGCCGACCATCAGCATCTCGTTGTGCACGCCGCCCATGAGGTGGATGATCACCAACGGATTCAGTACGCAGATCCACAGTGCGGCAGCGGGGTTGGCGCCCAGATGCCGCGCCACCCGTGGGGTGGCCCAGATCAGCAAGGCCAGGCCGGGCAACATGCACAGACGCAGCAGCATGGTGCCGCCGACGACGTTGTTCCCGACGATCATCGTGACGAACTTGGCCACCAGGATGAACGCGGGACCGTACGGCGCCGTGGTCGTCGTCCAGATCGGACTGACGTTGTCCAACAACGAGTTCACGTTCTCCACCGGCCCGACCACATAGGGGTCGAACCCGTCGCGCAGCAGCGCGCCCTGGGCGAGGTAGGAGTAGGTGTCGCGGCTGAACACCGGCGCGCTGAGCAGCAGGGGAGCCAGCCAGAACCCGGTGGTGGCCAGCATCGTGTACTGCGTCGCAGTGCGGTCGACCACGCGGCGCCCCAGCCACAGCCAGGCCAGCAACATGACGGCCACCCCGCCCCACAGCAGGATCGAGGACAGCACCAGTCCATGCCCGAAACGCAGCCAGGACATGTGCAGCGATTCCAGCAGCGGATCGTGCAGCCGGGTGCTGCCCGCGCCGAGCCCGCCTGCGGCGATCAGTATCGCGCCGATAAACCCCAATCGGGCCGGCCGCGCCTCGACCGAGATGGCGAACGCCCACAGCCGAGCGAGGTGTCCGCGCGTCTCCGGCGCGTCCGATACCGATGCGGTCATGTCCTCAGGCGGACCGATTCGACGCCAGGCCGGCCAGCTCGGCGAGGCCGATCTTGGCCTGCGGATCGATATCGGCGGCGTTCAACGCATCGAGGGCCCGTCGGTGCAGTTGCTCGATACGGTCCTCGACGGCTGCCAGCGCGCCGACGGACTCGATGGCCGAACACACCTCCTTGACCGCGACATCGGTCAGTTCGGTACCGATCGACTCGCCGATCAGCTTGGCCGCGGCGGGATCGGTGCGTTGGGCCAGTTCGACAGCCTCGGCGAGCAGCACGGTCCGTTTACCCGAGCGCAGGTCGTCACCGGAGGGCTTACCGGTGACCGCGGGATCGCCGAACACGCCGAGCACATCGTCGCGCAGCTGGAAGGCCACCCCGAGATCATTGCCGATCTGGTGGAAGATCTGCTGGATCTCCGGTCGGTCTGCGGCGGCCGCAGCACCGAGCTGCAGCGGGCGCGAGACCGTGTAGGAGGCGGTTTTGTAGGTGTTGACGTTCATCGCCGATGCCACGGTGTCGGCACCGCTGGCCTCGGCCACGATGTCGAGGTACTGACCACCGAGCACCTCGGTGCGGATATCGGCCCACACCTTGTGCACCCGCAGGTGCGCGTCGGCGGGCAGATCGGCGGTGGCCACGATGTCATCGGCCCACACCAGCGACAGGTCGCCGAGCAGGATGGCGGCCGACAGTCCGAACTGCTCGGGCGAACCGTGCCAGTTGTTGGCGCGATGCCGGTCGGCGAAGTGGCGGTGCACGGTGGGCAGGCCGCGACGGGTGGCCGATGCGTCGATCACGTCGTCGTGGGCCAGCGCGCACGCGTGCAGCAGCTCCAGCGCGGAGAACAACCGCAGGGCCTGGGTGTCGGAGGACCGGTTCGTCCCGGCGACCGCGCGCCAGCCCCAGTAGGCGAACGCGGGGCGCAGGCGTTTGCCCCCGCGCAGCACGAACTCCTCGAGCGCGGCGGTCAGCTCGGCGTACTCGGGACCGATATACGCGGACTCGCGACGGCGTTCGTCGAGGTACTGTCGCAGTTCCTCGACGACGGCATTGACCAGTTCGACGGCTGTCGGTGCCGCTGTATCGACGCTCAGCGGACGCCCCTTTCTGATGTCGGTTTCTCGACCCCCGACGTCTCAAGCCTAGAGCGTCCCGGCCGGTGATCGACGGACAGGCGCGCTCGCGACCACGTCATTATGCTTTCCCGGCGCCGGATCGCGCGCGATGACGAGTCGGCACGGTCTAGGCCCCTTCGCCGACCTTCGGTGACCGGTCCCGACTCGCCCAGGCCAGCCAGCCGAGCACGCCGGCGACGACGAAGGAGCCCACGGTCAGCCAGATCGCCGCGGTGGTGAACGATCGCGCGCTGGGGTCGGTGTAGCGCGCCTGGGCGTTCATGGTGGTGACGATGCCGGGTTTGAGCTTCCATTCGACAACCTCGCCGGATACCTGGTCACCGTTGGTGGAGGTGACCTCCCCGGGGAACGCGACGCTGAGCGTGACGTCGGCCTCGGGATCGTTGAGGGTGGTCAGATCGACGCGGCCTTCCAGGATGACCAGATCACCGGCGCGGCGCAGCGAGATGTCCACGCCGGCGGCATCGCTGTTCATGTTCGCCAGCTGCGGGAGTTCGGCGAAGGTCAGGTCGGAGAACACCGCTTGGGATCCCACGTAGTCGCCGCGTTCGTAGCGCGAGACGGCGACCTTGTTGCTGAACGGCAGCGAGTTCAGCAGCTGCGGACCCTTGTCCTCGCCGTCACGCGCCTTGCTGGCCGCCACGATCTGGCCGGAGACGCGATCGTCGGGAGAGACCGTGATCGACGCGCGGACCCGCACGCAACCCACGGCCAACGGAACCAGGATCAGCAGCAGCAGGACCAACGCGGCGAGCCGACGGCGCCGTGGACGGTGTGAGCGGGCGAACACCCGCTAATCGTGCCAGACCCGCGTGCTCAACCGGTGCCGGGCGCCTGGTCAAGGGGTAATCGTCGGCCCAGGATGGCGAAGGGGCGTGGGTCGCCGGCGAAATGGTAGTCCCGGATGACATCGCCGAACCCGAGCCTGCGGTACAGCCGCCAGGCGCGGTTGGCCTCGTCGTCGATCTCGGGGGTGGACAGCAACACATGGGCTTCGCTGCGTCCGGCCAGCAGTCGGCGGGCCAGCGCCTCGCCGAGTCCCTGACCCTGAGCGTGCGGGTGAATATGCAGTTCGGTCAGCTCGAAATAGTCCGCGAGCAGCGGTTCGGCCGAGGCCACTTCGGCGCCCCGTCGGCGCAGCCCGTGCACCACCTGTTGCTGCCACCACTGATCGGGGGCACCGCGGTAGCCGTAGGCGATACCCAACATCTGGGCGGAATCGAGGACGGCGGGGGAGTCCATGTCGGTGGCGTCGGTGCGCAGTGCGGCCACGGCCTTCCAGCCCTGGCGGCGGGTGTGCTCGAGCCACATCGAGGCGCGCTGTTCCTCGGTGCCGCGCGGATAGTTCATCGCCTGGACGTACACCGTCAGCGCTTCTCGGAGCCGTTGGCGCATGAGCTCCGCCGACAGATCCACCAGGAATGTCGCCAACGGGTGTCCTTCGGTTCGGTCGCTGCGGACGGGTCATCCTCATTATCGGTGTCCAGTCGCCCTGCAGCTGCGCCAGGTATCACCGGGGCGGACCGCTCCTGGTGGCAGACGTCATACAATCGTGCGTGAAGTAGGTGGTACGGCTCAGAATGACCTCGTATCATGGGAACAGCCACCCGTAAAACGCGGGCGGCGGCCCTATTTGAGAATTCGGCTCTCCGGAGCCCACGGCGCGGACCAGGAGGGACGGATGCCACTCTCCGATCACGAGCAGCGCATGCTCGACCAGATCGAAAGCGCGCTGTACGCGGAAGACCCCAAGTTCGCTTCGAGTGTGCGGGGCGGCAATCTGCGTGCCCCGTCTGCCCGGCGCCGCTTGCAGGGCATCGCGCTCTTCGTGGCGGGCCTGGCGATGCTGGTGTGTGGCGTCGCCATCAAGGCCACCATGATCGGTAGCTTCCCGATTCTCTCGGTGATCGGCTTCATCGTGATGTTCGGTGGTGTGGTCTTCGCGATCACCGGCCCGCGCGTGGCGGGCCCGGTCGACAAGAGCGTCTCCGGTTCCGGTCCCGCTCGACCCGGTAAGCGCGGTAAGCCCGCGAACGGTGGCTCCTTCACGAGTCGGATGGAGGATCGGTTCCGCCGTCGTTTCGACGAGTGATACCTCCCGGCTGATCCCCACCGATCCCCACCCCAGGGCGGCTCCCTAGCGGAGCCGCCCTTTTGCTTGGTGTTTTCCTGCCGCAGAGCGCTGTCCGACACCGCAAACACCTCGGCGTGTCGGGTACCGCAGGGCCGTCGCCCCACTTTCTCCCCACCGCGCCCCATATGGGCTCGTCCGTCGACCCCTGGTGCCTCTAGCTGCGGTTTTCGTTCATGCTCGCGCGATGGCGAGTCTGTTGCGTCAGCGCGCGGACGCCACGAATCGCAGGGTGGTGGCGCGTGGGGGGAACTCGGTGGCAGCAAATGGAGCTAAGTGGGGGAATGTGGGGTAAAGTGGCGGACAGCGGAGGAACCGGAACTCCGCGCAGCGGGCAGAAGCGACTCGGAATCCAACCGAGTGGTGGGAGGTGGCGGGATGTTTCTCGGCACCTACACGCCCAAGCTCGACGACAAAGGGCGGCTGACGCTGCCCGCCAAGTTCCGCGACGCACTGGCAGGAGGGTTGATGGTCACCAAGAGCCAAGATCACAGCCTGGCCGTGTACCCGCGGGCGGAGTTCGAGAAGCTGGCCGAGAAGGCGATGCAGGCATCGCGAAGCGATCCGCAGGCCCGTGCCTACGTCCGCAACCTCGCCGCGGGTGCTGACGAACAGCATCCGGACGCGCAAGGCCGGATCACCTTGAGCGCCGAACACCGCCGCTACGCCAACCTGTCCAAGGAATGCGTGGTGACCGGTTCGCTGGGGCACCTGGAGATCTGGGACGCCCAAGCGTGGCAGCAATACCAGGAGACACACGAAGAGACCTTCTCCGCGGCCAGCGATGACACTCTTCGCGACATCATCTGACCAACAAGCCCGTGCAACGAGGCCTCTGTCCGAACCGGCCCTGACGTACTTCCCCGACGCCAGGTCCGCCTCGGACAGGGACCTCGTTGCAGGGGCGCCCCTTCTCGACAGGGGAGTCTCTGTGCCTCATTCCGACGATTCGCCGCCCTCCGTGAACTCGCCCAGGTCCGGCGAGCACGGCCACGTTCCCGTCCTGCTCGATCGATGCGTCGAACTCCTGACCCCGGCGCTCACCCGCCACCACGCCGACGGCTCTGGTGCCGTCCTCGTCGATGCCACCCTCGGCGCCGGTGGTCACACCGAGCGTTTCCTGACCGATCTGCCAGGACTTCGCGTCGTCGGCCTGGACCGCGACCCGAACGCACTGCGCATCGCCGGCGACCGGCTGGCCCGCTTCGGTGACCGCGTCCGGTTCGAACGCACCCGCTATGACGGCTACTGGGACGACCGGCAGGAGCCCGTCGTCGACGGCGTGCTGTTCGACCTCGGGGTGTCCTCGATGCAGCTGGACCTGATCGATCGGGGCTTCTCCTACGCCCAGGACGCGCCGCTGGACATGCGGATGGATCCCGATGCGCCGCTCACCGCCGCCGAGATCCTCAACACCTATGACGAGCGGACGCTGACGCGGCTGCTGCGCGAGTACGGCGACGAGCGATTCGCCAACCGGATCGCCGCGCGGGTGGTCCGGCGGCGGGCGACCAAGCCGTTCGTGAGCACCGGGGAACTCGTCGAGGTCCTCTACGAGGCCATCCCGGCCGCGACCCGGCGCACCGGCGGCCATCCGGCCAAACGCACCTTCCAGGCCCTGCGCATCGCGGTCAACGGTGAGCTCGACTCGCTGCGCGACGCGCTGCCCGCGGCCCTGGCCGCACTCTCCGGCGGCGGACGCATCGTGGTGATGGCGTACCAGTCGCTCGAGGACAAGATCGTCAAGAGCCTGTTCGCCTCGGCGACGGCGTCGCGCACCCCGCCCGGCCTACCCGTCGAATTACCTGGCTACGAGGCCGAATTCGCAGCACTGACCCGTGGTGCCGAACAGGCCGACGCCGCGGAGATCGAACGGAACCCGCGCAGCGCCCCGGTGCGGCTGCGGGCATTGGAGAAGATCGCCGGAAAGGAAGACTCATGAAGGGAAAGCGGTCCACACCGGAGCGCAGCACCGACGAGCGCCGGCGTAAGACTCCGCCCAAGGGCAGGCCCACGGCACGTCGTCAATCCGAGGCGCCTGCGCGCAAACGCCGCAGCGCGCCCGAACAACGTCCGTCCCGTTCGGCCCCGCAGACCTCACCGGTGCGCAGGCCGGTCGACACACCGGCACGGCCCAAGAACGCCAGCCAGGCCAAGGCGCGCGCCAAGGCACGGAAGGCCAAGGCGCCCAAGATCGTCAAACCGCCGCTGCGGGAACGTCTGCTGACCCGGCTGGCGACCATTGATTTCAATCCGCGGACGTTGGCCGCACGGGTGCCGTTCGTGGTGCTTGTCATCGCCGCACTCGGTGTCGGCTTGGGTGTCACCCTGTGGTTGTCCACCGATGCTGCCAGCCGCTCATATCAGCTGGGCCACGCTCGTCAGCTGAATCAGGCTCTGCTGCAACAGAAAGAGGCGCTGGAGCGCGATGTGCTCGAGGCGCAGGCTCCGCCCGCGCTTGCCGAGGCAGCCCGCGGTCTGGGCATGATCCCGTCACGGGACACCGCCCACCTGGTGCAGGATGCGACCGGGGCCTGGGTGGTGGTCGGCACCCCGAAACCGGCCGAGGGCGCGCCCCCGCCACCGCTGAACACACCGCTGCCCGACGAGCGACCTGCCGCGCCCGCGCCGGCACGGCCGGCCGCCGGAGGACCCCCCGCTCCGCGGGTCGTCGATCCGCGTGAGGTCGTGGTCCGGGTTCCACCGCGGGCCACGGCCGCACCGGGTGCGCCACTGACCGCGCCGGCAGCACCGCAGGCTGGGCAGGCACCGCTGACCGCGCCACTGCCCGCCGCCCCGGTGGACCCGGCCCAGCTGCCTGCCGCCCCGCCGGCGGACCAGATCCCGGCTGGCGCGGCGCCGCTGGTCGTCCCGCTTCCCGGCGTGCCCGCACCGGTGCCCGCCGAGGGTCTGCCGCATCTGGGAACCCCCGAGCTGCCCGCCCAGCCCGGGCCGGCGGTCAATCCCGAGCACCTTCCCGCACCCCCGGCCGCAGGCCCGAATCCCGATGTGCCGGCTGAAGTCCCGGTCGAGGTTCCCGCCCCGGGTGTGCCGGCATGAGCCGCGGCCAACGCGGTCAGGAGCATTCGGCCACCGATCGGCGGATCCGCCGCCCCGCACAGGCTCCGGCGACCGGGCTGCGCAGCTCGTCGTTCGTCTTCCGCCACCGCGCCGGCAATGTCGTCATCTTCATGGTGCTGGTGGTCGCCGCTGCACAGCTTTTCAACCTGCAGATCTCCAATGCCGCCGGGTTGCGGGCCGAAGCCGCAGGCCAGCTCAAGGTGACCGACGTCCAGCAGGCGGTGCGCGGCAGCATCGTCGATCGCAACAACGACAAGCTCGCATTCACCATCGAAGCCAGGGCGCTGACCTTCCAACCGGTGCGCATCCGCAAGCAGTTGGAGGAGGAGCACGCCAAGAATCCCGACTACGCGCCCGAGCCCGATGCGCGGTTGCGGGAGATCGCCAAGGACATCGCCACCCGGCTCAACAACAAGCCCGACGCGAAGACCTTGTTGACCAAGCTCACCAGCAAGGACACCTTCGCCTACCTCGCCAGGGCGGTCGACCCGGCGATCGCCGACGCGATCACCACGAAGTTCCCCGAGGTCGGTTCCGAACGTCAGGACATCCGCCAGTACCCCGGCGGCTCGTTGGCGGCCAATATCGTCGGCGGTATCGACTGGGACGGCCACGGACTGCTCGGCCTCGAGGATTCCCTCGACGCGAAACTCGCCGGAACGGACGGATCGGTCACCTACGACCGTGGGTCCGATGGCGTGATGATTCCCGGCAGCATGCGCAACCGGCACGAGGCCGTCGACGGCCAGACCGTGCAGCTGACCCTGGACGACGATATCCAGTTCTATGTGCAGCAGCAGGTCCAACAGGCCAAGGACAAATCCGGTGCCGCCAACGTGTCCGCGGTCGTGCTGGACGCCAAAACCGGTGAGGTGCTGGCGATGTCGAACGACAACACCTTCGACCCCTCGCAGGACATCGGCAGGCAGGGCAACAGGCAGATGGGCAATCCGGCGGTGTCATCACCGTTCGAGCCGGGGTCGGTGAACAAGATCGTGACCGCCGCCACCGCCATCGAGCTGGGTCTGACCAACCCCGACGAGGTGCTCTCGGTGCCCGGGTCCATCGATATGGGTGGGGTCACCGTCAAGGACGCGTGGAACCACGGTGTCGACCGGTACACCAGCACCGGCGTCTTCGGGAAGTCCTCCAACGTCGGCACCCTGATGCTGGCCCAGCGCTTCGGTCCGGAGAAGTTCGCCGAGATGCTGGCGAAGTTCGGCCTCGGTGAGCGCACCGGGATCGAATTACCGGGCGAGAGCGCAGGCCTGGTCCCGCCCATGGATCAGTGGTCGGGCAGCTCCTTTGCCAACCTGCCCATCGGACAGGGTCTTTCGATGACGCTGCTGCAGATGACGGGGATGTACCAGACCATCGCCAACGACGGTGTCCGGATTCCGCCCCGCATCATCAAGTCGATCATCGAGGCCGATGGCAGGGAGAACGTCGAGCCCGCGGCGGAGGGCGTCCGGGTCGTGTCACCGGAAACCGCTGCCACCGTGCGCAACATGCTGCGCGCGACCATCCAGCGCGACCCGCGCGGTGTGCAGCAGGGGACCGGCTGGCAGGCCGCGGTCGAGGGCTATCAGATCGCCGGCAAGACCGGTACGGCCCAGCAGATCAACCCGAACTGCGGCTGCTACTACGACGATCACTACTGGATCACCTTCGCCGGGATCGCTCCTGCGGACAATCCGCGCTATGTCGTCGGCATCATGGCCGACAACCCCGCCCGTACCGCCGACGGAGCGCCGGGCACCACGATGGCGCCGCTGTTCCATCACATCGCCTCGTGGTTGCTGCAGCGGGAGAATGTGCCGCTGTCCGCCGACCCGGGACCGCCGCTGACGCTGCAGGCGGAGTGATCCGGAGCCACCCCGGTACTGTGGCAAGGCCATGACACTGCGTCCCTCCGATCCCGCCGGTACCCACCTGGGTCTGTTGGCGCAGCGCATCGGTGTGGCCGCGGAGTCCGATCCGGACGTCCGGGTCACCGGGGTGACGCTGCGCAGTCAGGATGTGCGCCAGGGTGACCTGTTCGCCGCCCTGCCGGGACAACGCGCACACGGTGCCCGATTCGCCGCCGATGCCGTCGCCGCCGGCGCGGTCGCGGTGCTCACCGACCCGGCCGGCATCGCCGAGTTCGGACCGATCCCCGCGCCGGTGCTGATCCATCCCGACCCGCGCACCGTGCTGGGCGGGGTGGCCGCGCAGGTATACGGAGACCCGTCCGCGGCGTTGCGTGTCATCGGTGTCACCGGCACGTCGGGCAAGACGACCACTACCTACCTGATCGAGGCGGGCCTGCGGGCAGCCGGTCGGGTCGCCGGTCTGATCGGCACCGTCGGCATCCGCATCGACGGCCACGACGAGCCCAGCTCGCTGACCACCCCCGAGGCGCCGGACCTGCAGGCCCTGCTCGCGGTCATGGTTGAGCGCGGTGTCGACACCGTCGTGATGGAGGTGTCCAGCCACGCGCTGACACTGGGCCGGGTGGACGGCACATCGTTCGCCGCCGGCGGTTTCACCAACCTGTCCCGCGATCACCTCGATTTTCACCCCACCATGGCCGACTACCTGAACGCCAAGGCCCGTCTGTTCGAACCGGATTCGCCCAACTGCGCCGAGCGGGCCGTGGTGTGTGTCGATGACGAGGCCGGGCGCGAGATCGCATCGCGTGCCGCCGGGGCCGTGCGCGTCGCGACCACCGCCGTCGACGCCGACTGGCGCATCGAATCGGTGTCGACGCTCGCCCGCGGCAGCCAGGAGTTCGTCGCCGTCGACCCGGCCGGGGTACATCACCGGCTACGGATAGGCCTGCCGGGCCGGTACAACATCGCCAATGCGCTGCTGGCCATCGCGCTGCTCGATACCGTCGATGTCTCGCCCGAACAGGCCGCACCGGGGCTGAGCTCGGCCGCGGTGCCGGGGCGGCTGGAGACGATCGACGCCGGACAGGACTTCCTGGCCCTGGTGGACTACGCACACAAACCGGGCGCGCTGCAGGCGGTGCTGGCCACCCTGCGCGAGCAGAACTCCGACGGTCGGCTCGCGGTGGTGTTCGGCGCGGGCGGTAACCGCGATGCCGGCAAGCGCGAACCGATGGGTCGGATCGCCGCCGAACTGGCGGACCTGGTCGTCATCACCGACGACAATCCGCGCAACGAGGACCCGCAGCTGATCCGGTCGGCGATCCGGGCCGGTGCCCAGGGGTCGGCCGCCGAGGTGGTCGAGATCGGTGATCGACGCGCGGCCATCGAGCACGCGGTGGGCTGGGCTCGTCCGGGTGACGTGGTGCTCATCGCGGGCAAGGGCCACGAGTCCGGGCAGACCGCGAACGGGTCAACCCGCCCCTTCGACGACCGGGTCGAACTGACCGCCGCGCTGAATGCATTGAGGCAGAACCGATGATCGAGATGACCGTGGCCCAGGTGGCCGACATCGTTGGTGGCGAACTTGCCGATATCAGCGCCGCCGAGGCCGCGGCCAGCCGTATCACCGGAACCGTCGAATTCGATTCGCGCGCGGTGACTTCCGGCGGACTGTTCCTGGCGTTGCCGGGAGCGCGTTCGGACGGGCACGACTTCGCCGCCGGGGCCGTCGCGGCCGGAGCGGTGGCGGTGCTGGCCGCCCGACCGGTCGGGGTGCCCGCCATCGTGGTTCCCCCCGCGGTGGCCGGCGATGCCGGGTCCGGCGCGGTGGAGCATGACGATGCCGCGGGCTCGGGTGCCGCGGTGCTGGCCGCGCTGGCCAAGCTGGCCGCGGCCGTCGCCACCGAACTGAGCGCGGGCGGCCTGCGGATCATCGGCGTCACCGGATCCTCGGGTAAGACGTCGACCAAGGATCTGCTGGCCGCGGTGCTCACACCGCTGGGCGAGGTGGTGGCCCCGCCCGGGTCGTTCAACAACGAACTGGGCCATCCGTGGACGGTGCTGCGCGCCACCACCGACACCGACTTCCTGATCCTGGAGATGTCGGCACGGCATCCGGGGAACATCGCCGCGCTGGCGGCGATCGCCACCCCGTCGGTGGGTGTCGTGCTCAACGTCGGGACGGCGCATCTGGGCGAATTCGGTTCACGCGAGGCGATTGCGGCCACCAAATCCGAACTTCCGCAGTCGGTTCCGGCATCCGGTGTGGTGATCCTCAACGCCGACGACTCTGCGGTGGCCGCCATGGCCGCCAAGACCGCGGCACGCGTGGTGCGGGTGTCGCGCGCTCCAGGAGCCGATATCTGGTCGTCCGACGAGCATCTCGACGAGCTGGCCCGTCCCCGATTCACCCTGCACACCGCGGCCGGTGCGGTGGATATCGCGTTGGCCGTGCACGGCGAGCATCAGGTGTCCAACGCGCTTGCCGCGGCGGCGGTCGCGGTGGAGTGCGGTGCGAGCCTGGAGCAGGTGGCGACGGCACTGGCCGGGGCCGGTCCGGTCTCGGCGCGCCGGATGAACGTCAGCACCCGCGCCGACGGCGTCACCATCGTCAACGATGCCTACAACGCGAACCCGGATTCGATGGCGGCGGGCTTGAAGGCGCTGGCCTGGATGGCGCGGTCCGGCGGACAGGACGGCAAACGTCGTAGCTGGGCGGTGCTCGGCGAGATGGCCGAGCTCGGCGAGGACGCGATAGCCGAACACGATCGCATCGGCCGGTTGGCCGTGCGCTTAGATGTCTCTCGATTGATAGTCGTGGGAACCGGGAGATCGATGAGCGCCATGCATCAGGGGGCGGTGATGGAAGGGTCGTGGGGCAGTGAGTCTGTCCTGGTGCCCGACGCCGACGCCGCGCTGGCCCTGCTGCAGGCCGAGTTGAGCCCCGGTGACGTGGTGTTGGTGAAGGCGTCCAACGCCGCCGGGCTGGGCACGCTTGCCGATCGTCTCGCCGAGCAGGGGAGCGAGCAGGGATGAAGCAGATCCTGGCAGCGGTCGCGATCGCGCTTGCGGTGTCGATCGTGCTGACACCCGTGCTGATCCGGCTGTTCACCAAGCAGGGGTTCGGGCAAGAGATCCGTGAGGACGGCCCGGCCAGCCATCAGAAGAAGCGCGGCACGCCGTCGATGGGCGGGGTGGCCATCATGGCCGGCATCTGGGCCGGCTACCTGGGCACGCACCTGTTCGGCCTGCCGTTCGGCGGTGAGGGCCCCTCGGCATCGGGTCTGCTGGTGTTGGGACTGGCGACCGCACTGGCGATCGTCGGGTTCATCGACGATCTGATCAAGATCAGACGGTCCCGCAACTTGGGCCTGAACAAGCGGGCCAAGACCATCGGACAGTTGACCGCCGCGGTGCTCTTCGGGGTGCTGGTGCTGCAGTTCAGCAATGCCGAGGGACTGACCCCGGGCAGTGCGCAGCTGTCCTATGTGCGCGAGATCGCCACCGTGACGCTGGCGCCGCTGGTGTTCGTCGTCTTCGTGGTGGTGCTGGTCAGCGCCTGGTCGAATGCGGTCAACCTGACCGACGGTCTGGACGGGCTCGCCGCGGGAGCGATGGCCATGGTCAGCGCCGCCTACGTGTTGATCACGTTCTGGCAGTACCGCAACGACTGTGCGGCCAGCCCGAGCCTGGGCTGTTACAACGTCCGGGATCCGCTGGACCTCGCGCTGGTGGCGGCGGCGACGGCGGGGGCCTGTATCGGTTTCCTGTGGTGGAACGCCGCGCCGGCGAAGATCTTCATGGGTGATACGGGTTCGCTGGCGCTCGGCGGCATCATCGCCGGGCTGTCGGTGACCAGCCGGACCGAGATCCTGGCCGTGGTGCTCGGTGCGCTGTTCGTGGCCGAGGTGACCTCGGTGGTGGTGCAGATCCTGGCGTTCCGTACCACGGGCCGGCGGGTGTTCCGGATGGCGCCGTTCCACCATCACTTCGAGCTGGTCGGGTGGGCCGAGACGACGGTGATCATCCGGTTCTGGCTGCTGACGGCGATCGCCTGTGGTCTGGGAGTGGCGCTGTTCTACGGCGAATGGCTGTCGATCGTCGGCGCGTAGCCGCCGCGCGCGGGCCCCGTCGGCGCGTAGTTTTTGCCGCCGAGAGTGACGCTAAGGCTGCCCGACGGCCCAGGATGACGACCTTTGCGTCACTCTCGACGCGCAACCTCGTTAGCTGAAAACGTCGGCCGCTGCGACACACCCGCCGGATATCCGCGACGTCCGGTGCGCGGCGGGGGAGGATTCTGGGGTGCAAGAGACTAATGAGGCTGGCGTTACGCCTGTGACTCTTGCGGGTGTCAGGTGAAGAATCCACTCGCAGGGGTGCGAGCGAGGTTGAAGGGTGATCGGTCCACCGACGGCGCGCCGGGACAGACCGTCGGGAAGAGCCTGGCCACCAGCCCGGCGACCAAGGCGGCCACCCCGATGCCGCGGACCCGGTTCGGCCAGTGGCTCGGCCGGCCGATGACCTCGTTCCACCTGATCATCGCGGTCGCGGCCATTCTGGTGACACTCGGCCTGATCATGGTGCTCTCGGCCTCCGGGGTGTACTCCTATGACTCCGGTGGGTCGCCATGGACGGTCTTCGCCAAACAGTCGCTGTGGACCGGCGTCGGGCTGATCGCGTTCTACCTGGCGCTGCGGATGCCCGTCTCGCTCATGCGCCGGTTGGCGTTCCCGGCCTTCATCTTCACCATCATCTTGCTGGTCCTAGTGCTCATCCCCGGTATCGGCAAGGTGGCCAACGGTTCTCGCGGCTGGTTCGTCATCGGCGGCTTCAGCATGCAGCCCTCCGAACTGGCCAAGATCGCGTTCGCCATCTGGGGCGCGCATTTGCTCGCGGCGCGGCGCCTTGAGCAAGCGTCGATGCGCGAGATGCTGATCCCGCTGGTCCCTGCCGCCGGTCTGGCGCTGACGTTGATCGTCCTGCAGCCCGACCTCGGGCAGACCGTGACGTTGAGCATCATCCTGCTCGGCCTGCTCTGGTACGCAGGTCTGCCGCTGCGGGTGTTCGCCAGCTCACTCGGGGCGATGGTGGTCGCCGCCGGCGTGCTGGCGGTTTCGGCCGGTTACCGCTCCGACCGCGTGCAGTCCTGGCTCAACCCGGGGGCCGACCCCGGCGGTGCGGGATATCAGGCCAGGCAGGCCCGTTTCGCGCTGGCCAACGGTGGCGTGTTCGGCAACGGACTCGGTCAGGGCACGGCCAAGTACAACTATCTGCCCAACGCGCACAACGACTTCATCTTCGCCATCATCGGCGAGGAACTCGGCTATGTCGGCGCCGCCGGTCTGCTGTGCCTGTTCGGTCTTTTCGCCTACACCGGAATGCGCATCGCACGCCGCTCGGCCGACCCGTTCCTGCGGCTGCTGACGGCCACCGTCACGCTGTGGGTGATCGGTCAGGCCTTCATCAACGTCGGCTACGTCGTCGGACTGCTCCCGGTGACGGGACTGCAGCTGCCGCTGATCTCCGCGGGTGGCACATCGACGGCCACGACGATGCTGATCCTCGGCGTCATCACCAATGCCGCTCGGCACGAACCCGAGGCAGTGGCGGCGTTGCGCGCCGGCCGCGACGATCGGGTCACCCGATTGCTGCGACTCCCGCTGCCCGAACCGTATGTGCCCAGCCGCCTCGAGGTCGCCCGCGACCGGCTGCGCACCAGGGGTAAGCCGGGCAAACCGGGCAAGACCCCCGCCAAGCAGAAGCCGCCCGCCAAGAGCAAGAGCAAGACGGTGGCCAGGAAGCCGCGCCAGACGCCCGCGGTCGATGCCAGGCGTGCGAGCCGTCGCGAGGGCCATCCGGCCGATCGAGCGGCACGGAGCACAGGGCATCATGGAGACGGCCGGCGCGCCTCCCAACGGGGCCGCGCCGAGCCGCGGCAGGCGCGAGGTCAACAGGGCCGAGCCCGCTCATTGGAAGGTCAGCGTTACGGGTGAGCACGTTATCGGTCGTCTTGGCCGGCGGGGGAACGGCAGGTCATGTGGAACCTGCGATGGCCGTGGCCGATGCGTTGACCGAGCTGGACCCGCAGGTCCGGATCACCGCGCTGGGCACCCAACGTGGCCTGGAGACCCGGTTGGTCCCCGAGCGGGGCTATGACCTGGAGCTCATCACCCCGGTGCCGCTGCCGCGCAAACCCTCCGCCGACCTGATGCGGCTGCCGTTGCGGGTGCGCACCGCGGTCCGGCAGACCCGCAGCGTGTTCGACGCCGTCGGGGTCGACGTGGTGATCGGCTTCGGTGGCTATGTCTCGGTGCCTGCCTATCTGGCTGCGCGGCGCGGTCTGCGCCGTCCGTCGGTCCCGGTGGTGATCCACGAGGCCAACGCCAGCGCCGGCTGGGCCAACAAGCTGGGTGCCCGCTCGGCCCGCCGGGTGCTCTCGGCGGTGCCCGACCCTGGCCTCGGCCCCGTGGAGGTGGTGGGCGTCCCGGTCCGGGCCAGCATCACCGCGCTGGACCGTGCGGCCCTGCGCGCGCAGGCCCGCGCCGCCTTCGGTTTCGCCGAGGATTCGCACGTGCTGCTGGTGTTCGGTGGCTCCCAGGGCGCACAGTCCATCAACCGCGCCGTCTCCGGTGCCGCGACCGAGCTTGCGGCCAAGGGCATTTCGGTGCTGCACGCGCATGGTCCGAAGAACACCCTCGATCTGCCGGAGCCGTCCGGGCCGCCCTATGTGGCGGTGCCCTATCTCGATCGGATGGATCTGGCCTATGCCGCTGCCGATCTGGCGATCTGCCGGTCGGGGGCGATGACGGTCGCCGAGGTCAGCGCCGTCGGGTTGCCGGCGGTGTACGTACCGTTGCCGATCGGCAACGGTGAGCAGCGGCTCAACGCCCTTCCGGTGGTCCAGGCCGGTGGTGGGTTGCTCATCGACGATGCCGACCTGTCCCCGCAACTGATCGCCGAGACGGTCATCGGTGTGCTCGGCGACGCATCGCGCCTGCAGCAGATGACCGCCGCCGCCGCGCTGGCCGGCCATCGCGATGCCGCGCGCCGGGTGGCCGAGGTCGCGATCGAGGTGGCCCGGCGCCACCGCTCAGACCGAAAGTCGTTGCGGTGAAGGGCCTGCCGCCGGAGCTGGCCCGGGTGCACATGGTGGGCATCGGCGGTGCCGGGATGTCGGGAATCGCGCGCATCCTGCTCGACCTAGGGGGACAGGTCAGCGGTTCCGATGCCAAGGAATCTCGCGGGATCGCGGCACTGCGGGCCAGGGGAGCGCAGATCCAGATCGGTCACGACGCTGCCGCGCTGGACATGTTGCCCGGCGGGCCCACCGCGGTCGTCACCACCCATGCGGCCATCCCGAAGACCAACCCCGAGCTCGTGGCGGCGCGCCGGCGTGGCATCCCGGTGATCCTGCGGCCGGTGGTCCTTGCCAAGTTGATGGCCGGTGACCGGACCCTGATGGTCGCCGGGACCGCGGGTAAGACCACCACGACCTCGATGCTGATCGTCGCGTTACAGCACAGCGGTTTTGATCCGTCGTTCGCCGTCGGTGGCGATCTGGGCGCGGCGGGCACCAACGCCCACCACGGCAGTGGGCCGTATTTCGTGGCCGAGGCCGATGAGAGCGACGGCTCACTGGTGCAGTACCGGCCCGATATCGCGGTGGTCACCAATATCGAGGCTGACCACCTCGATTTCTTCGGCACCGAGCAGGCCTATGTCGACGTGTTCGACGCGTTCATCGAGCGGCTGCAGCCGGGCGGGGCGCTGGTGGTGTGCGTCGACGATCCCGGTGCTGCGGCGCTCGCGGAACGCACCGAAGCGCTCGGGATCCGGGTGCTGCGCTACGGCAGCTCCGGTGCGGATCTCGCGGGTGCGTTGATCGACTGGGAGCAGCGCGGAACCCGGGCGGTGGCCACCGTGCAGCTGAAGGGGGAAACGGCCCCGCGCACGATGCGGCTGGCCGTGCCCGGCAGGCATATGGCACTCAATGCTCTGGCGGCCTTGCTGGCCGCCGTCGAGGCGGGCGCACCCCCGGATGCGGTGTTGGAGGCATTGGCCGATTTCGAGGGTGTGCGCCGCCGCTTCGAGCTGGTCGGTGTGATGGCCGGCGTCCGGGTTTTCGACGACTATGCCCATCACCCGACGAAGGTGACGGCCGCGCTGACGGCGGTACGCACATTGGCCGCCGAATCCCACGGCCGCGCGATCGTCGTCTTCCAACCCCATCTGTATTCGCGCACACAGACATTCGCCAGAGAGTTCGGTGCGGCCCTGAGCCTGGCCGACGAGGCGTTCGTGCTCGACGTCTATGCCGCCCGCGAGCAGCCGATACCCGGGATCAGCGGGCGCAGCATCGTCGAGCACGTCACGGTTCCGGTGCATTACGTGCCCGATTTCTCCGCGGTGGCCCGTCGGGTCGCCGAGACCGCCCGGCCCGGTGACGTGGTGGTGACCATGGGCGCCGGTGATGTCACCCTGCTGGGCCGCGAGATCCTCGATGCGGTGGGTGGGCGCGCCGATCGGGCGGCGGATCGATGACGGTCCCACCCGAGCCGGGTCCGACCGGAGCGGATCCCGATCCCGATCCGGTACCCGAGCCGACCGCTGAACGGCCTTCGGAGCCCAGTGGGGCCGAGGTGCCCACGACCGAACCCGCTGCCGATCAGGCCGCCGAGCCGGATCTGGAGGGGCCGCGTCGGCGGGCGCGGCGGGAACGCGAGGAACGCCGCGCGGCGCAGGCCAGGGCGATGGCCATCGAGCAGGCCCGCCGGGAGGCCAAACGTCGTGCCCAGGGCCGGACCGAGGAGAAGCCGAAGCAGGCGCCGCGCGGGGTGATCCGAGGTCTGAAGGTGTTGATGTGGACCGCGGTGCTAGCGGTCCTGGTGGTCGGCGTGGGCTTGCTGCTGTACTTCACGCCGATCATGTCCGCGCGCGAGACGGTGGTGACCGGATTGACCGCGCTCAGCGAGGACGAGGTGCGGCAGGTGGCCGCCGTCGGCGAGGGGACACCCTTGCTGCAGATCGACACCGACGCGGTGGCCGAACGGGTGGCCTCGATCCGGCGGGTGGCCAGCGCCCGGGTTCAGCGCGAGTATCCGTCCACGCTGCGCATCACCGTGGAAGAGCGCGTGCCGTTGGTGGTCAAGGACTATCCGGACGGCCCACATCTGTTCGACCGCGACGGTGTGGATTTCGTGACCGCGCCGCCGCCACCGGGGTTGCCCTATATCGACACCGAGACCCCTGGTCCGCGCGATCCGGCCACCCTGGCCGGCCTCGAGGTGCTGACCTCATTGCCTCCGGAGGTGTCCGGGCAGGTCAGCCGGGTGGAGGCACCGTCGGTGGCGGCCATCACGCTGGTTTTGTTCGACGGCCGAAAAGTCGTGTGGGGCACCACCGATCGCACCCAGGAGAAGGCTCTCAAGCTGGCGGCGCTGCTGACCCAGCCGGGCCAGACCTATGACGTGTCCAGCCCGGACCTGCCGACCGTCAAGTAGGTCTGCACCAAATTCGATCGTGTCGCTTCGGCGCGCCTGCGGCCCTACGGTGCCGCGTGACCCTACCGTTCTGTTTGCACGGAACTACTTGACATAACTATAAACCTATGGTTGAGGTTTAGGGTTTCGGGCAGAGCGGCAACACCGAAGACATACTCCAACGGGCAGGCTCCAATGGGCAGGAAAGGCGACCGATGACCCCCCCGCATAACTACCTCGCCGTTATCAAGGTGGTCGGCATCGGCGGCGGCGGCGTCAACGCCGTCAACCGGATGATCGAGCACGGACTCAAGGGCGTTGAGTTCATCGCCATCAACACCGATGCGCAGGCATTGTTGATGAGCGACGCCGACGTCAAACTCGATGTCGGTCGCGACTCCACCCGCGGTCTCGGCGCGGGCGCCGACCCCGAGGTGGGCCGCAAGGCCGCCGAGGACGCCAAGGACGATATCGAGGAACTGCTGCGCGGCGCCGATATGGTGTTCGTGACCGCGGGCGAGGGTGGTGGCACCGGTACCGGCGGCGCCCCCGTCGTGGCGACCATCGCGCGCAAACTCGGTGCGCTGACCGTCGGTGTGGTGACCCGCCCGTTCTCCTTCGAGGGCAAGCGCCGGTCCAACCAGGCCGAGAACGGCATCAACGCGCTGCGCGAGAGCTGCGACACGCTGATCGTCATTCCGAACGACCGGCTGCTGCAGATGGGCGATGCCGCCGTCTCGCTGATGGACGCCTTCCGCAGCGCCGACGAGGTGCTGCTCAACGGTGTTCAGGGCATCACCGATCTGATCACCACCCCCGGCCTGATCAACGTCGACTTCGCCGACGTGAAGGGCGTGATGAGCGGTGCGGGCACCGCGTTGATGGGCATCGGCTCGGCGCGCGGTGACGGCCGCGCGCTCAAGGCCGCCGAGATCGCCATCAATTCGCCGCTGCTGGAAGCCTCCATGGAGGGAGCCCAGGGTGTGCTCCTGTCGGTCGCCGGCGGTAGCGATCTGGGTCTGTTCGAGATCAACGAGGCCGCCTCGCTGGTGCAGGAGGCCGCCCATGCCGAGGCCAACATCATCTTCGGCACCGTCATCGACGATTCGCTCGGTGACGAGGTGCGCGTGACGGTCATTGCGGCCGGTTTCGACAGCACCGGTCCGAGCCGCAAACCCGTTGTCGGCGAAGGTACCTCGGGCGTGGCATCCGGCACGGCCGGCAAGGTCCGCTCCAGCATCTTCGAGCCGGCCGACGCGATGTCGGTGCCGGCGCACACCAACGGCGCGACGGTGAAGATCGGTGGCCCCGATGACGGTGGCATCTCCGATGACGACGTCGACGTGCCGCCGTTCATGCGCCACTGACACCGACGTGCCCGTCCGGGTCCGGCGCGTCACCACCACCCGCGCGGGTGGGGTGTCGAAGCCGCCATTCGACACGTTCAATCTCGGCGACCATGTCGGCGATGATCCGGCCGCGGTGGCGGCCAACCGACGCAGGCTTGCCGATGCACTCGGCCTCGCCGCGGATGCGGTGGTGTGGATGAACCAGGTCCACTCCGATCGTGTCGCCGTGGTGGACGGTCCACAAGGTGCCGCGCTACCCGACACCGACGCGATGGTGACCACCACCCGCGGCTTGGCGTTGGCCGTGATCACTGCCGACTGCGTCCCGGTCCTGCTGGCCGACGCCCGCGCAGGCGTGATCGGCGCGGCCCATGCCGGCCGGGTCGGTGCTCAGCTCGGCATCGTCGAGCGCACCGTGGAGAAGATGGTCGAGCTGGGCGCGCAGGTCGCCGATGTGTCCGTGCTGTTGGGACCGGCGGTCAGCGGCCGCCGATACGAGGTACCCGAGCAGATGGCGGCTGACGTGGAGAAGACGCTGCCGGGCAGCCGGTGCCGGACCGCCCGCGGCACGCCGGGGCTCGATATCAGGGCGGGCCTGGTGGGCCAGCTCCAGCGCCTCGGTGTGACATCGATCGACGTGGATCCGCGCTGCACGGTGGAGGACCGGGCGTTGTTCAGTCATCGCCGCGGCGCCCCGACCGGTCGGCTGGCCTCGCTGGTGTGGATGGAATGAGCGAGCACCGCGATTCGGAGTTGGCCGGCTCACTGGCGGCGGTGCGGGCGCGGTTGGCCCGGGCGGCCGAGGCGGCGGGACGGGGAGTTCACGACGTCGAACTGCTGCCGGTCACCAAGTTCTTCCCGGCCTCCGATGTGGCCATCCTGCATAGGTTGGGGTGTGCCGATTTCGGCGAGTCCCGCGAACAGGAGGCCTCGCGCAAGGTCGCCGATGTGGCCACACAGTTCCCCGGTGAGCAGATTCGTTGGCACATGATCGGTCACATCCAGCGAAACAAGGCCCGCGCGATCGCCCGGTGGGCGCACACCGTGCACTCGGTGGGCAGTGCCCGGGTGATCGCCGCGCTGGGTGGTGGTGCCGAACAGGCGTTGGCCGACGGTCACCGCGCGGCACCGCTGCGGGTCTATCTGCAGGTGAGTCTGGACGGTGACCCCGATCGCGGTGGTGTGGACATCGGCAACCCCGATCTGGTCGACGAGCTCTGTGCCGCAATACATGCCATCGATGCCCTCGAGTTCGCCGGGTTGATGGGGATCCCGCCGCTGGACTGGGATGTCGAGGACGCCTTCGTGAGATTGGCCGCCGAACACGAGCGTGTGCAGCGGTCCTATCGGCACACCTTGGGGCTGTCGGCCGGGATGTCCGGCGATATGGAGATTGCTGTGCGACACGGATCCACGTGTGTGCGTGTCGGAACCGCGTTGATGGGGCAACGTCCTCTAACGTCACCCTGAGTAGTCACTCCAGTCACATCTTCATCACAGACAACACAGACACAAGTCGTTAAAGGGGCAGGCGATGAGCACTCTGCACAAGGTCAAGGCCTACTTCGGTATGGCGCCGATGGATGATTATGACGACGAGTACTACGACGACGAGCGCCCCGCCCGCGGCGGATACCCGCGTCGCGCCGCCGAGGATCGTTTCGACGAGGACGGCTACGGCCGGGAGGGTCGCGACCCGCGTGACGCCCGCGGCTTCGATGACCGCGTCCCGGCCCGCGAGTACGACGACATCCCGGGCGTCTACCGCGGCGGTTACGGTGACGCACCGCGCTTCGAGGGCCGTCTGCGGGCTCCGCGCCCCGAATTCGACCGTCCCGCACCGCGGTTCGCCGCACCGACCCGGGGTGCGAGCGCCCTGGCCATGGAGCCGCGCCGGATGGCCGCGCTCTTCGAGGAAGGCAGTCCGCTGGCCAAGATCACCACGCTGCGTCCGAAGGATTACAGCGAGGCCCGCACCATCGGTGAGCGCTTCCGGGACGGCACCCCGGTGATCATGGACCTGGTGTCGATGGACAACGCCGATGCCAAGCGGCTCGTCGACTTCGCCGCCGGCCTCGCCTTCGCGCTGCGCGGTTCCTTCGACAAGGTGGCGACGAAGGTCTTCCTGCTCTCGCCGGCCGATATCGACGTCAGCGCCGAAGAACGCCGGCGCATCGCCGAGGCGGGGTTCTACGCCTACCAGTAGGACGGGCGCCGGCCCGGCCACTGGGGGCCAGAACCCCAGCCGCAGCGGCAGGTAGGCTGACGTCGAGGGCATGGAGTCCGCTTCTTTGCCCGAATGTCGCTCTACCTGCCCTGCTCATCCGCCGTAGTGAGGTTCGGCTCCCTTGTCGATGGTCTTTCAAATCCTTGGTTTCGCCCTGTTCGTCTTTTGGCTGTTGCTGATCGCGCGGGTCGTGGTGGAGTTCATCCGGTCCTTCAGCCGGGATTGGCATCCGCGCGGTGCGACGGTGGTGATCCTGGAACTCATCCTGACCGTGACCGATCCACCGGTGAAACTGCTGCGCCGGCTCATCCCGCAACTGACGATCGGAGCCGTGCGCTTCGATCTCTCGATCATGGTGTTGTTGCTGGTCGCGTTCATCGGGATGCAGCTGGCCTTCGGGGCGGCGGCCGGCACCGCCTGACCTGTACGGCGGTCATCGGCTGCGGCGTGGGAGATTGAAATTCGCTCTTAATTATGAGGCTCCTGTGCAACCGCCGGGTCAGCTGTGACAGGATGGACGCCAGTTACTTCTACCGACGCTTTACACTTTGAAACCGGTTGACGGTCCAGACTTCAAGGGGGCAGAGAATGCCGCTCACTCCAGCCGACGTTCACAACGTCGCGTTCAGTAAGCCGCCCATCGGCAAACGTGGTTACAACGAGGACGAGGTAGACGCCTTCCTCGATCTGGTCGAGAACGAGCTGACCAGGCTCATCGAGGAGAACGCCGACCTGCGTCAGCGCGTCTCCGAACTCGACTCCGAGCTGGCCGGCGCGCGCGCCGGCGGAGGCGTGGCCGCCACTCAGACGCTGCCGCCCTACCAGGCTCCGCAGCCCGAGCCCGAGCCCGAGCCGGTCTACGAGGCGCCCGCCGCACCGCAGCCGGTGGCGCAGGCCGCCCCGGTGTCGGAGGACCACCACGTCCGCGCGGCCAAGGTGCTCAGCCTGGCCCAGGACACCGCCGATCGCCTCACGAGCACTGCGAAGGCGGAGTCGGACAAGTTGCTCGCCGATGCGCGGGCCCAGGCCGACGCACTGGTCAGCGAGGCGCGCCAGACCGCGGAGACCACGGTCGCCGACGCGCGCGCCAAGGCCGACGCGTTGCTGTCCGATGCGCAGAACCGTTCCGAGACGCAGTTGCGCCAGGCTCAGGAGAAGGCCGACGCCCTGCAGGCCGATGCCGAGCGCAAGCACTCCGAGATCATGGGCACCATCAACCAGCAACGCACCGTGCTGGAAGGTCGCCTCGAGCAGCTGCGCACCTTCGAACGCGAGTACCGGACCCGCCTCAAGACCTACCTGGAATCCCAGCTCGAAGAGCTCGGCCAGCGTGGTTCGGCCGCACCGGTCGATTCCGCGGCCGGCAACGAGGGCGGCGGTTTCAACCAGTTCAATCGCGGCGCGAACTGACCTGGTCGGCACCCACTAGGCTTCGTCGATGCTGATCATTGCGCTGGTTCTGGCTCTTGTCGGCCTCGCGGCCCTGGTGGCCGCGGTCGTCACGAGCAACGAGCTGATCGCCTGGGTGTGTATCGGCGCCAGCGTCATCGGTGTGCTGCTGCTGATCGCCGACGCGTTGCGCGCGCGGCGCGGCGGTACCGATGACGGCGCCGATCACTCCGATGGCGCAGATGATCAGGACACCGTCGTGGCCGGCGAGCCGGTGCCCGATCATGTCGAGGATTACCCGGAAGACGAGGCCACCGTGACCGAGCCAGAGTCCGATCCCGCGGCCGAGTCCGATCCCGAGATCGCCGGTGTCACCGACACCGACGCGACGGGCGACACCGACTCGAAGAAGGACACGGATACCGACGACGACGCCGGCGGCGCGGTCGACATCTCGCCCGATCCGGAGGCTTCTTCCAAGGGCTGACCGGCGGGGCCGGCGGGTTTACTCGCGATCCCCACCGGGTACCCACACGCCCGTGATGTCAACGGACGGGCACATCCTGTGAGCATCGAGTTCGACAGTGTCGTCCCGCATCGGATCGACGACGTCTTCGCGTGGCACGCCCGCCCCGGTGCGATGCGGCGGCTGGTTCCGCCGTGGCAACCGATGACCGTTGTCGCCGAGACCGAGTCGCTTGCCGACGGCAAGGCCGTATTGGGTCTGCCCGGCGGGCTGCGCTGGGTGGCTCAGCATCAGGCCGACGACTACGACCCGCCGCGCCGGTTCGTCGATGTATTGTCCAGCGACGGTCCGATCACGTGGCCGGTACGCGCCGTCGGAACGTGGCGCCACACCCACGATTTCGTCGAAGAAGGCTCCGGTACCCGGGTCTGCGATCACGTCGAGACGGTGGTTCCCGCCGCCGCGCTGCGCCCCATGTTCGTCTACCGGCACACCCAGCTGGCCGAGGATCTGGCCGCCCACCGGGATGCCGCCGCGGCCGGGCTGACACCGCTGACCATTGCCGTCACGGGTTCCTCCGGGCTGGTCGGTACGGCGTTGAGCGCCTTTCTGAGCAGCGGTGGACATCGCATCATCCGGTTGGTGCGCGGAGCTGCCGCCAATGCCGATGAACGACAGTGGAACCCGGACCAGCCGGCGGCGGATCTGCTGGCCGGCGTCGACGCGGTCATCCACCTGGCGGGCGCCTCGATCGCCGGCCGTTTCACCGATGCGCACCGTCGCGCCATCCGGGACAGCCGCATCGGCCCGACCCGCGCGCTGGCCCAGTTGGCCGCCGCGACCGAGAACGGACCACGAACGCTGGTGAGCGCATCGGCCGTCGGTTTCTACGGTTATGAGCGCGGGGACTCGCTGTTGACCGAGGACGCTTCCCGCGGTGACGGTTTCCTGGCCGATGTGGTGGCCGACTGGGAGGCCGCGACCGCACCGGCCGCCGACGCAGGCATCAGGGTCGTCAACGTGCGCACCGGGGTGGTGCAATCGGCCAACGGCGGCACGCTGCGGCTGATGCGGCCGCTGTTCGCGGCGGGTCTGGGCGGGCGACTGGGCAGCGGGAGGCAGTGGTTGGCTTGGATCGGGCTGGATGACCTGCTCGACATTTACCACCGCGCGCTGTACGACGCAGAACTCAGCGGCCCCGTGAACGCGGTGGCACCGGATCCGGTGCGCAACAACGAATACACCGCTGCACTCGGCCGGGTTCTGCATCGGCCGACCCTGCTGCCGGTGCCCTCGTTCGGACCCAAGCTACTACTGGGCGCGCAGGGCGCCCGCGAACTCGCCGAGGCCGATCAGCGGGTGGTGCCCGCCAAGCTGGAGGCACGTGGACATCGGTTCCGCCGGCCCACCGTGGACGCCGCGCTGGCTCACGAACTGGGGCACGGCTGACGCGCGGTATAGGCCAGGAACCCGTTCACCAGGTGTTGGAGGCGTCGAGCCGCGTCCTCGTGCATATCCCTGGTGCGCGCGCGTAATTCGTCATGACTCACGCCGAGCTGTCCGGCCTCACCGGCATCGCGGTCATCGTCGAGCCAGACCTCCAGCAGCTGCGGGTCCAGCTCGGGGTGGAACTGCAGCCCGACGGTGCGTCCCAGCGCGAACGCCTGCAATGTCGTTGCGGTTCTGGCGATCTCGACCGCGCCGGGCGGTAACGTGAATCGGTCGAAATGCCACTCGAACCATGGGCCGGGCGGGATCAGCTCGGGACGAGCCGAATCGACGTCATACCAACCGATCTCGGGTAATGCCGAGCGCTCGACCGTGCCGCCGAAGGCCTGGGCGAGCAACTGCCCGCCGAAGCAGACACCCAGCGTCGGGATCCCCGCCGCGGCCGCGGTGCGCACCAGCTCGGTCTGCGCGCCGACCCAGGTGGACTTGAGCGCGTCGTCGTATACCGGCCATCGCGCACCGAGGGGAACGATGACGTCATAGTGGGTCGGGTCGGGGAAGGTGACATCGATCGCGGGGGAGTCGGCCCGGTCGGCGGGCACGACCGTAAAGGTCGACACATCGAATCCGGCGTCGGCGAAGGCGTTTCCCAGCATCGCCTCGGTGGCGATGGGATCGTTGTAGAGGAAGAGGACGGTGGGTGCCACACCGAGAATCTACTCGTCATCGTGTCATTCGGTAGCGCCGCTCAGGCCGTCCCGACCCGTACTGCAGGCGTAGTTCCACCACACCGGTACTCAAATAGTGCTCCAGGTAACGCCGTGCACTCACCCGGGAGATTCCGACCAGGTCGGCACACTCGGCAGCAGACACCTCGCCGGCACCACGCACGGCGTCGAGCACCAGCCGTCCGGTCTCGGCGCCCAGACCCTTCGGCAGCACGTCGGGCGCCTCCGCCGCAGCGGTGCCGCCGAACAGTGCGTCGACCATGTTCTGGTCCACGCCACCGTCGGCGGCCAGTGCATCGGCACGGGCCGCGAAGGCCATCAGCTTGGCGCGCAGCTGATCGAACTCGAAGGGTTTGATCAGATAGTCGGCGGCGCCGCCATCGAGCGCGCCGCGCACGGTGTCCAGTTCCCTGGCGGCGGTGATCATGATGACCCCGACGTGATCACCGTCGGCCCGCAGCCGGCTCAACACCTCCAGCCCGGTCATATCCGGCAGGTAGACGTCCAGCAGGATCAGCGCCGGGTGCAGCTCGGCCGCCATCGTCAGCGCCTCGGCACCGCTGCTGGCCACCGCGACGGGGCGGTACCCGTCGATGCGTTCGACGAACCGGCGGTGGATATCGGCGACCATGAAATCGTCGTCGACGATCAGCACGTCACGCACCGGGCACTCCCGTCGCTTCGCTTGCCTGTGTCTTCTTCCCCGTCGCTTCGCTTGCCTGTGCCGGCAGGCGCACCACGAACGACGCGCCACCACCCTCGGCATCACCGATCTCGGCGTGCCCGCCGTGCTGGGCGGTCACCAGTCGCACCAAAGCCAGCCCGATACCGCGCTGCTCGGCCGGTCCGCCCGCGGTCTTGGAGGTGACTCCGCGGGCGAAGATCTCTTCCCGAAGCGCCTGCGGCACACCGGGACCGGTATCGCTGACGCTGATGACCAGCCCATCGCGGTCCTCGATCCGCACGGTGACCCTGGCGGGATCCGACCCCACCGACGCCTCGACGGCATTGTCGATCAGGTTGCCGAGGACCGTGATGACATCGGTGGCCAATGCCGGTGTGAGCGCGCCGAGGCGGCTGGCGGGATCGAGGTGCAGCAGCACCCCGCTCTCGGCGGCCAAGGACGTCTTCGCGATCAGCAGGGCTGCCACCGCGGGATCGGAAACCCGCTGTGTCACGGCGTCGTTGATCTCGGCTCGGCGGCGGGTCAGCGTGCCGACCAGATCGTGCACGGCATCGAACTCGCCCAGTTGGACCAGGCCGGAAATGGTGTGGAGTTGGTTGGCGAACTCGTGGGTCTGAGCCCGCAGGGTGTCGGTGACGCTGCGGTGTGAGGACAACTGCGCCTGCAGGGCAGCCAGTTCGGTGCTGTCACGCATGGTGGTGACCGTACCCAGGCTGCGCCCCTGGCTCAGGGCGGTGCTGCGATTGAGAGCCAGGATGCGGCTGCCGGTCGCGATCACCACGTCATGTTCGTCGGCGTGTTCGCCGGAGCCGGACAGCAGGAATTCCACCACCGCCGGTTCCAGGCCCCCCTCGTCAGCGCGCCTGCCGACCGCGTCGGGGCCGATACCGAGCAGTCGTTGAGCGCTGTCGTTGACGACGGTGATGATGCCGTCGGTGTTGACCGCCACCACCCCCTCACGAATGCTGTGCAGCAGGGCTTCCCGGTGGTCGGCCAGCCCGGCGATCTCGGCGATCTCCAACCCGCGGGTGTGCCGCTTGATCCGCCGGGACAGCAGCCAGGACGCGGCAAGGCCCAATGCTGCGCCCAGACCCAGGTAGATGAGCAACCGTTCGCCCGCACCGCTGAGCAGTTCCCATGTCGACGGGTACCCCTCGCTGACCGATGCCACGGCCAGCACCTCGCCATCGGTGGACAGGATGGGCACCTGCCCGACCAGACTGTGTGCGCCCCCGACATTCTCGTCGCCGAACCAGGCGCGCCCCTCGTCGGCGCGGCTTGGTCCCAGGTCGGTGGGTGCGCCGATCCGCGACGGGTCCGAGGACACCCGCACGGTGCCGTCCGGCCCGAGGATCTCGGCGAGGTCGGCCCCGGAGAGGGCGACCGCCCGGTCCACCTCCGGCGCCAGGATGCGTGCGGCGAACGGATCGTCATAACGTTCGCGGACGATCGGGGTCGATGCCATGTTCTCGGCCACCGCGATCATTCGCTGACCTCGCACCTCGCGGAACTCGCTGGTCGACTGCGCGACCGAGACCGCGGCCACGGCGACGAGGACGACAGCCACGACGACAAGTTGAAATGCCAGGAACTGACCACCGAGGCTGCGTCCCCAACTCGTGTTCTTAATGACCACAACTTCCTTTGCGTTCATATGAGTGACCTGAGTCACCAGCACGGTCCAGTATTGCTGAGCATCACAATTGATTGGGGTCGATATGTACGTAGGGCAGTCGGGTGGCCGGCGGATCACGGTCTCGTTGGTCATCGCACTGGTCGCCGCGCTTGTGCTCTCGGCCTGCGGGGTCACCCGCGGCGATGAGTCCGGGTTGCATCGGTTGCGGATGATGGTGCCGAACAGTCCCGGTGGCGGTTACGACCTGACGGCGCGTACCGCGGTCAAGATCATGGAAGACGACAAGATCACCGGCCGGGTCGAGGTGTTCAACGTGATCGGTGCCGGTGGCACCGTCGCGATGGCACGGCTGATGAACGAACGCGGCAACGGCGATCTGATGATGATGATGGGCCTCGGAGTGGTCGGTGCGGTGTTCACCAACGGATCCACCGCCCGCGCCTCGGATGCCACGGCGCTGGCGAAGGTCGTCGAGGAGCAGGAGGGCATCCTGGTCCCTGCCGATTCCCCGTACCGCACCGTGCAGGATTTCGTCGACGCCTGGAAGGCCGATCCGGCCAAGGTCACCGTCGGTGGTGGGTCCAACCCCGGTGGTCCCGACCACCTGTTCCCGATGGAGACCGCGAAGGCCGTCGGTGTCGACCCGACCAAGGTGAACTTCATCTCCTACGACGGCGGTGGCGATCTGCTGACTGCCCTGCTGGGCAACAAGATTGCGGCGGGCACCTCGGGTCTCGGCGAATACGTCGACCAGATCGAAGCCGGCCAGGTCCGGGTTCTTGCGGTATCCGGCAGTGAGCGCGTCGAGGGTATCGACGCTCCGACGCTGCAGGAGTCCGGTATCGATCTGACGTTCACCAACTGGCGCGGAATCCTTGCCCCGCCGGGGATCTCGGATGAGGACCGCGACGCAATGGTGAAGGTTCTGGAAGAGCTGCACGCAACCGATGCATGGAAGGAAGCGCTGGTGAAGAACGGATGGACGGATGCGTTCCTGACCGGTCCGGCATTCGAGGAGTTCCTCGCCGAACAGGATCGTCGGGTCGAGACGACACTGACCGATCTGGGGCTGGTGTGAGTACCGAGGTGCGGGTCGAGAAGGTGCGGCCGGATTACGCGCAGTACGTCGTCTGTGCGGTGATGGTCGCCGTCGGCGCCTTCCTCATCTACGACGCGCTGTCCATGCCCGGAGGCTATGCCGAGGTCGATCCCATCGGACCGCGGTTCTTCCCGATCCTGATCGGCGCCGGTCTGTTGGTGATGGCCGTCGTCCTGGCCATCGCGATCCCGCGCGGGTCGCGCGGTGAGGCCGATGCCGGCGAGGACATCGATCCGGACATGCCGAGTGACTGGCGCACCGTGGGACTGCTCATCGGGCTGTTCATCATGCTGATCGTCCTGGTCAACCCGCTGGGCTGGGCGATCACCAGCGCGCTGTTCTTCGCAGGCTGCGCCACCGTGCTGGGCAGCCGCCACTACGTCCGCAATATCGCAATCGGCGTCGTGCTGGCGCTGGTGAGTTTCTATGCGTTCTACTCCGGGCTCGGAATCCCGCTGCCCGCAGGCATATTGGATGGGATCCTGTAGATGGAGAATTTCAACTGGCTCCTGCAGGGGTTCGCCGAGGCGGCCACCCCGATGAATCTGCTGTACGCCGCGATCGGCGTGCTGCTGGGCACCGCGGTCGGCGTGCTGCCGGGTATCGGTCCGGCAATGACGGTGGCCCTGCTGCTGCCGATCACCTATAACGTCAGTCCCAGTGCGGCTTTCATCATGTTCGCCGGCATCTTTTATGGCGGCATGTACGGCGGGTCGACGACGTCCATCCTGCTGAACACCCCCGGTGAATCCTCGTCGGTGATCACCGCGATCGAGGGCAACAAGATGGCCAAGGCCGGCCGTGCCGCACAAGCGCTGGCCACCGCCGCCATCGGGTCATTCGTGGCCGGTGCGATCGGCACCGTGCTGCTGGCCGCCTTCGCGCCCGTGGTGTCCCGGTTCGCCGTCACCCTCGGTGCGCCCTCGTATCTGGCGATCATGTTGTTCGCACTCGTCGCGGTCACCGCGGTGCTGGGCTCATCGAAACTGCGCGGTCTGATCTCGCTGCTGCTCGGTCTTGCGATCGGCATCGTCGGTATCGACTCGCTGACCGGGCAGAACCGGGCCACGTTCGGAGTGCCGCTGCTGGCCGATGGTATCGACATCGTCGTCATCGCCGTCGCGGTCTTCGCTGTCGGCGAGGCGCTCTGGGTGTGTGCCCATCTTCGCCGGCGGCCGGCGGATGTCATTCCGGTCGGGCGGCCCTGGATGGGTAAGAGCGACTGGAAGCGGTCCTGGAAGCCGTGGCTGCGCGGTACCGCGTACGGTTTCCCCTTCGGTGCGCTGCCCGCCGGTGGTGCGGAACTACCGACCTTCCTGAGCTACATCACCGAGAAGAAGCTGAGCAAGCATCCCGAGGAGTTCGGCAAGGGGGCCATCGAGGGTGTCGCCGGTCCGGAAGCGGCCAACAACGCCTCTGCCGCAGGCACTCTGGTGCCGATGCTGTCGCTGGGCCTGCCGACCAATGCCACCGCCGCCGTCATGCTGACCGCCTTTGTCTCCTACGGTATCCAGCCCGGTCCGACGCTGTTCGACAAGGAACCGCTGCTGATCTGGACGCTGATCGCCAGCCTGTTCATCGGCAACCTCATGCTGCTGGCGCTGAACCTTCCGTTGGCGCCGCTGTGGGCCAAGCTGCTGCGCACCCCGCGTCCCTACCTGTACGCAGGCATCCTGTTCTTCGCTGCGCTCGGCGCCTTCGCGGTGAACCTGCAGCCGCTGGATCTGTTGCTGCTGCTGATCTTCGGGATGATGGGCCTGATGATGCGTCGATTCGGACTTCCGGTGCTGCCGTTGATCATCGGTGTGATCCTCGGCCCGCGGATCGAGCGACAGCTGCGGCAGAGCCTTCAGCTCGGTGGCGGAGACTGGAGCAGCCTGTTCACCGAGCCGGTCGCGATCGTCACCTACGTCCTGATGGCGTTGCTGCTGCTGGCTCCGCTGGTGCTACGGCTGTTCAACCGGAGCGAGGAGAGCCTGTTGATCGTCGAGGATGACAAGGACCAGAAGACCAAGGCGGGCCAGCTGTGATAGTCATCGGTTACACCGCAGATCCCTTCGGGCACGCGGCGCTGGAGCAGGGTATCGCCGAGGCGAACCTGCGCAAGACCAGCCTATTGGTGATCAACTCGACATCGGGTGAATCCTATGTGGATTCGCGATTCGCCGGCGGCGCCGAGGTGCGCGATGTCCAGGCCCGACTCGCCGAATGTGGTGTGGAATACGAGCTGCGCCAGCCCGTCGGGGTGGACGCGGTCGACGAGCTGCTGACCGCGATGGATGCCCCGGACGCCGAATTACTGGTCGTCGGGATCCGGCATCGCAGCCCGGTGGGCAAGTTGCTGCTCGGCAGCGTCGCCCAGAAGCTCATCCTGGAGTGCCCGAAACCGGTGCTGGCGGTCAAGCCCGCGGAGTGACGCGTCGGTCATCCCGAATCATCTTGCTGCCCAGGTTGTTCTGGCCGTTCTTCCGGGTGGCTGAGGAGTTCTTCGGGGTGGAAGTGGTGGTTGATGGTGTCTTGGCCGGTGTCCAGTAGTGGTGGTGGGTGCCAGTGGACGCGGCCGGTGGTGGGGTCGATTTTTGTGGTCCAGCCCAGTTCGGCGAGGCGGTTGTCCGGTGGGCAGCCCAGACCGAGGGTGGGGGCGTCGGTGTGTCCGCCGCGGGCCCAGCTGGGTTCGGCGTGATGTGCTTGGCAGCGGTTGGCGCAGTGGGTGCAGCCGGGGCGGGTGCAGCCGCGGTCGCGGTTGTAGAGCAGTAGGCGTTGGGCTTTGGTGGCTAGGCGTTTGGTGCGGCCCAGGTAGAGCGGTTCGGCGGTGTGGTGGCGGTAGATCACCAGGTAGTGGTGGGCGTGTTCGGCCAGTCGAATCAGGTCGGGCATGGGCATGAGGGTGCCGGTGCCGGTGACCGCGATGCCGGCGGCGGTTTCGAGTTCGGCCAGGGTGGTCGAGACCACGACGGTGACCGGTAGCCCGTTGTGCTGGCCGAGCCTCTTGGACATCAGGGTGTCGCGCAGGATGGCTTTGAGGGCGTCGTGTTGGCGTTGGGCAGCGGTGCGGGTGTCGCGGACAGCTGTCGGGTCGGTCGGCGGCGGCAGGGTCGGTGCCGGGGTGGCCGCGGCCGCGGTGGCGGATTCGACGGCGGTGATGCGGTCGGCGAGTTCGTCCAGAGTGGTGGGCAGCGGCGGTTGTTCCCACAGCGCGGACTGATCCTGCGGCGGCGTCGCCGAGTCGGGCTGGGCGGCAGCATCTTTGGTCTTCGAATCGGATCCCGCCTGCGGCGAGGCATCTCGGTCGGGGTTGGTCGGTGATTCGGGGTCTTCGGGATTGTTCATTCCTGGCCGGGCCCACGCATCGAAGGCGGTCCCCAGATAGGCGGCCAGCTCGGGATCGACCCAACCGCTGATATGGGTGAGCCCGTCGGCATCTTGCTTGCCGACGGTGATGCCGCGTTTGTGGCGGGCGATATCAGGGCCCAGACCGTCCTGGTTCATGACATAGAGGGCTCGTATCGCGGCCTCGTGCACGGTCTCGGGTGCGCTGACCCTGGCCACCGGGACCAGGATCTCCTCCAGCTTCGCGCACCGGGCGGCATCGACCAATTTGGCAGCCATCCGCACCGCGTCGGCGATCACCGCTACATGGCCTTCGCCGATGTCGCCGTCGGCCAGGGCCTGGGCGCACAGCGGCAGCGCGGGATCGAGCAGTACCCCGGTCACACACTGCCTGGGGGCCAGTTGTTCGGCGCGGCGCACCCGGGTCGCGGCCTCGCGGGCCGACAGGCGCATCCGGGTGACCAGGACATCGGCCCAGGATTTTGCGCCGATCTCATGTGCGGTGCTGCGTCGCATGAGCGCCGCCTGGATGCGGGCATCGATCACGGCATCGGCGCGGGCGCGTTGTTCGCGTTCGGACTGCAACGCCAACAACTCCGCGGTGTCGAACACCGAGAAATCGGCATCCAACAGCGCTTTGACCGACGCGGCGCGATCGGAGAGGGCGTGCTGCACCGACTCCCGACTGGCCGCCGCATCCGATCTCATGACTCGAACATACGTTCGGCCACCGACAAAACGGGTCGTGAAGTGACACCAGAGACAGAAGTGAGCAAAGAAAATTCTGAGGTCTGAGGGCCCGGCCAAACGTGCTGTTGGAGACCCTTTGTCCGCAACCGCGGTAAACGCGGCCGCCTCTTATCGACCACCGTCTACTGTTCGAGCGGATACCGACGCACCGAAAGGCCCGAAGGATGACTGACACCGATCTGGTCGGGCACGTCGCCGCGGCCGGTGCCTCCGTGGAACAGGCGGTTGCCGCGTTCATGCTGCACCCGCAGACCTACGCCGAGAGCGTCGTGGCGGGCTATCAGAATCCGCTCGCCGGGTACGTCGCCGGCCGCGGGGGAGTTCTCGGGGACGCCACCGGAGCGACCGTCGCTGCGGCCTTCGCCGTGTTCGAACCCACCGGCTTGGCCGCCCTGTGGGAGCAGGGCATCGCCGTGCGTGGTGCCGCCGGCGCGGCCGAGGTGTACTGGCAACAGGCCGCCGAGTTCGGCCGCCGATATCTGGCCGCAGCGCAGGGGCTCGACCGTATCGCCGATCTGGGGGAGCGGCTGATCGCCGTCGCGCCCACCTCCTCGGTCCCGCTGTTCGCCGGCTGGAAGGCCATGCCGCTGGCCGACGACGCACCCGCCCGTGCGCTCCAGGTCATGTTCGTGCTGCGAGAACTGCGAGCCGGACTGCACTTCAACGCCCTCAGCCTGTCCGGGATCAGTCCCATCGAGGCGCACATGCTGAACAAGGGGCCGCGATACGCGGCAATGTTCGGCTGGCCCGAACCGTTCGCCGACGGTGCCGACAAGAAGGACCGTTATATCGAGGTCGAGAATGCGACCAATCGCCGGATGGCCGAACTCGTCGGTATCGCATGGGAATCGGCGGAGATCGCTGATTTCGCCACGCTGACTGCGGCCGCGTTGACCACGCTCAAGCAGAACGCGCCGCGGTGACACTCTTCGGCTGGCTAACCTGACGTATGCCCGCGGACATCGCGATCCAGTTCTTTCTGCAACTCGCCGTCATCCTGGCCGCCTGCCGGGTGGCCGGAATCGTCGCCGGACGATTGGGTCAGCCGCCCGTCGTCGGTGAGATGATCGCCGGCGTGGTCCTCGGGCCGTCTCTGCTCGGCCGCATCGCCCCCGACCTGCAGGCCGGACTGTTCCCCTCGGGGACGTCGAACATCGTGCTGTACACCACCGCGCAGGTCGGCCTGGTGCTCTACATGTTTGTCATCGGCATGAACTTCGATGTCGATCACGTCCGGCAACGGGCCGGTACCGCCGCGGCGGTCTCGGCCACCGGGACCATCGCACCGCTGATCATCGGCGCGCTTGCGGCGATCCCGCTGCTCGGCGGCGGCGAGTTCTTCGGCGAAGGCGTGAACCTGGGCATGGCGATGATGTTCCTCGGCGCCTCCATCGCCATCACCGCCTTCCCCATGCTCGCCCGGATCATCTTCGAAAAGGGTTTGACCGGAACCTCTTTGGGCACGCTTGCACTGGCCTGCGGCGCCACCTCCGATGCCATCTCCTGGTGCATCCTGGCCGTCGTACTGGCTGTCTACAAGAACAGTCCGATGCTCGCCGTCGTCGCCATCGGCGGTGGCGTGCTCTACACCGTGGTGGTGCTGACCATCGGCAAGCGCGCCCTCGTCCCGATGGGCGTCAAGGCCGAGCAGCAGCAGGCCATCAGCGGATCGATGCTCAGTACGGTCCTGATCCTGCTGATGGCATCCGCCTGGCTCACCGACACCATCGGCATCTACGCGATATTCGGTGCCTTCATCCTGGGGATCGCGATGCCGTCCGGATACTTCGCCGGCCGGCTCACCGACAAGATCGAACCCCTGACCACCAAGCTGCTGTTGCCGCTGTTCTTCGTCTATTCCGGGCTCAACACCCAGATCGGGCTGGTCAACACGCCCCGGCTCTGGGCCATCACCGCGGGACTGCTCGTCGTCGCCATCGTCGGCAAGGGAGTCGCGTGCGCGGTCGCGGCGCGGCTCAGCCGCGTGCCGATACGGGAATCGGTGGCGCTGGGGGCCCTGATGAACGCCCGCGGGCTGATCGAACTCATCCTGCTCAACATCGGTCTCCAAGCCGGCATCATCACGCCCACTCTGTTCACCATCCTCGTCATGGTCGCGGTCATCACCACGTTGATGACCTCCCCGATCTTCGAGCGCGTCTACGGACGACACCGACAGGCGGCCGAGATTTCCCAGTAACCGTCGAGTCCCGGGCGCGATGGGTATGTTGAAATTCATGCGCCCTGAACTGGCCCACCTCGACGCGCGGACGCGAGCAGCTCTTGCGCGCAAGATCAAAAACCAGCTACCCGCGGCCAACGGCCCCTCGGCCGAGCATGACCACGATGTCGTCATCATCGGCGGCGGTGTCGCCGCGATGGGTCTGGCCCTGCAGTTGCGGGACAAACGTCCCGACATCCGAGTGCTCATCATCGAGCCGAAGAGCTATCCGCTGGCCGAGATCACCCATACCGTCGGGGAATCCACCGTGGAGATCTCGGCGCACTATCTGCGCGAGACACTCGGCCTCGGCGATCACCTGAGCTCGGCCCAGCTGCGCAAGATGGGCCTGCGGATGTTCTTCTCCGATGGTGCCAACACCGATATCGCGAGCCGGATGGAGCTCGGCGGTTCCTCCTTCGTGCCGCAGGTGACCTATCAGATCGACCGTGGGCGGTTGGAGAACGAACTACACCGCCGGTGTCTGGCGGCAGGTGTCGAAATACGCTGTGGGCGAGTGCGTTCCGTCGAGCTTGCGGCCGACCCCAGTATCGTCGGCTATCAGACCGAGACCGCCGCGGAAGAGGTCACCGCCCGCTGGGTGATCGACGGCTCCGGGCGCAACCGCACGTTGCCGCGGCAGCTGGACCTCAAGCTCACCAACGAGCACCATTGCAACGCCGCATGGTTGCGGGTCGCCACCGAGATCGATATCAACACCTGGAGTGACGACCCGGGCTACCACTCTCGACTCGTCGAGGGTGACCGTGCCATGTCCACCAACCACCTTATGGGGGAAGGCTATTGGGTGTGGCTGATCCGACTGGGATCCGGCGCGACCAGCGTCGGGATTGTCGCCGACCCGGCGCTGCACCCTTTCGACGGGTTCAACACCCTGGCCAAAGCCAAGGCATGGCTCAGTGAGCACGAACCCCAGTGTGCGGCGGTGCTCGCCGAGCACGACGATCAGATCATGGACTTCCGGGTGATGAAGAAGTACAGCCACGGGGTCAGCAAGGTCTATGACGGCGCGCAGCGCTGGGGACTGACCGGTGATGCGGGCATCTTTCTCGACCCGCTGTACTCCTCGGGCCTCGACCTCGTCGCCATCGGCAACGGGCTGATCACCGACCTGATCCATCGCGAAATGGCCGGTGAGGACGTCACGGCCCGGGCGACGGTCAGCGACACGTTGTTCCGGTCGCTGACCGAAATGTGGCTGGCGATCTACCAGGATCAGTACGCGGTGATGGGCACCCCGGCCGTGATGTCGGCGAAGGTGATCTGGGATATCGGGTTCTACTGGGGATTCATCGGCCTGCTCTACATGAACGATCGCTATGTGCGATTGACCGACGATCCGGAATTCGTCCCGCAGCTCGACGGATTGATCGCCCTGAGCAACCGCATGCAGCAGTTCTTCCGGGAGTGGTCAGCGGTGGAGGATTCCGGGCCGACGGTGCCGTTCCTGGACCTGTATGCGCCGCTGAACTTCATGGTGACGCTGCACCACGCGATGATGGAAGCGCGCCCGGATTTCGACACCCAATTCACGACCAACGCCCGCCTGCTGCGCCAGATCGCCGGACAACTCGTGGAGACGGTGCTCGCGGCCAAGTCGACCGCGTTCGACGACGACCGGGTGATGCGCCAAGTCCAGGAGTGGCAGCGCGACGGGCTTTTACGCGAGCTCCGCAACATCTATCGCCGCGAGCAGGGCACCGATCCGATCATCGGTGAGTGGATCCTCACTCGCTCGCCGGCCCTGCAGGCAGGCTGATCACCATGGACGCCGGTACCTGAAAGGAAACGGGGTACCCATCCAACCCCGTCGCGGCTACGAATGCAGTCAAGCCGTGTAGCGCCGCGAGAAAGTGCCGATGTCCGTGACCGAAATGCCCACCCACCGTGAACCCCTGGCGATTGTGGGGATCGGCTGCCGTTTCCCCGGCGACGCCGACACCGCGAACAGGTTCTGGCGCCTGCTGCTCGACGAGGTCGACGCCACGGGTGATGTTCCGGCAACGCGGTGGAACGCCCAGCGATACCACGATCCCAATCCGGCGAAGATGGGCAAGGTGGTGACCCGCCGTGGTGGGTTCCTCTCCGAGATCGACCAGTTCGACCCCCAGTTCTTCGGCATCTCGCCGCGTGAGGCGCATTCGCTGGACCCGCAGCAGCGGCTCCTCCTCGAGGTCACCTGGGAGGCCTTCGAAGACGGCGGTATCCCCGTCGACCGGCTTGCCGGCACCGATGTGGGCGTCTTCATCGGCGGGTTCACCCTCGACTATCAGCTGATACAGAACCAGGGGCGGACCAGCCGATATCGGTTCAAGCCGCACTCGGCCACCGGCATGATGATGACGATGCTGGCCAATCGGCTGTCGCATGCCTTCGATTTCCGCGGCCCGAGCATGACCGTCGACACGGCGTGTTCGAGCTCGCTGGTCGCCGCACACCTGGCGGCCCAGAGCATCTGGAACGGTGAGTGCGATCTGGCCGTCGCCGGCGGAGTCAACATCATGGTGGGCCCGAACACCGCGATCGCCGAATCCCGCAGCGGTTTTCTCAGCCCGCAGGGGCGCAGCCGCGCGTTCGACGACGCCGCCGACGGCTATGCCCGCGGTGAGGGCGGCGCCGTGGTGATCATCAAACCGCTGCAGCAGGCACTGCGCGATGGTGACGACATCTACGCCCAGATCCTCGGCACGGCGGTCTCCCAGGATGGGCACACCGATGGCATCACGGTGCCCCGTGAGGATGCCCAGCGGGTGGCGATCAAGGCCGCCCTGCAGCGCGCCGAGCTGGATCCGGACCAGATCGGCTATGTCGAGGCGCACGGAACCGGTACCCCCCCGTCGGCGATCCGATCGAGATGCGGGCGTTGGCGCAGGCGCTCACCACGGACCGCCCGGCGAGCAGACCGCTGGTCATCGGTTCGGTCAAGACGAATATCGGCCACCTGGAGGCCGGGGCCGGTGTCGCCGGGTTGATCAAGGCCGCCATGGTGGTCAAACACGGATTCATCCCGGCCAATCTGCACCTGCAGAATCCGACCTCACACGTATCGCTCGCCGAGCTCAAGCTCGACATCCCGCCGACGGGCCGGCCCTTTCCGCCGGCGGCGCGCCGCATCGCTGGGGTGAACTCCTTCGGTTTCGGCGGCACCAATGCCCACGTCGTACTGGCCGAACCGCCGGCGCCGAGGACAACGTCCGCGGCGGTGAATCCGCTTCCATTGGCGGCGATCCCGATCTCGGCCCGCAGCGCCGATGCCCTTGCCGCCACCGCGGGCCGGTTGGCCGACCACCTGGAGGCGCACCCTGATATCGCGCTGGCCGATCTTGGCCACACGTTGGCCCGCCGACGCACCCATCTGAGCCACCGGCACACCGTCATCGCCGGCGATCTCGACGACGTCCGCGAGCAGTTGCGGGCGCTGGCCGACGGTGGTCACGTGGAGGCCGATCGGATCGGTTCGGACACCGCGAAACTGGCGTTCGTCTGCACCGGAATGGGGCCGCAGTGGTGGCGGATGTGCCGGGGGCTTCTCGACGTGGCTCCGGCGTTCACCGAGAGCATCCGCCGTACCGATCGTGAGCTGTCCCGGTACGCCGACTGGTCGCTGATCGAGGAACTGTGTCGTGACGAATCCGAGTCCCGGATGGCAGATACCGAGATCGCCCAGCCCGCCAACTTCGCCATCCAGGTGGCCCTTGCCGCGCAACTCGCCGAGTTCGGGATCGTTCCCGATGCCGTGATCGGCCACAGCGCAGGGGAAGTGGCCGCCCACCATCTGGCCGGACTGCTCACCTTCGAGCAGGCCGTCCGGGTGATCTATCACCGCAGCCGGCTGCAACAGCGCACCAGCGGGCAGGGGCGGATGCTCGCAGTGGGCTTGGATGCCGCAACCCTGATGACGACCATCGACCAGAAGATCGCCAACGAATTCGGCCATCGGGTGTCGATCGCGGCGATCAACAGTCCGACGGCGGTCACCGTCGCCGGCGACGTGGATGTACTGGAAGACATCGCCAGGCAACTCGATGAGGCCGATATCTTCAACAGGTATCTGGCCGTGCAGGTTCCGTACCATACCCACTATATGGACGCGGTGCGTGCCGATCTGCTCGATTCGCTGGCGGGACTGTCGGCCGGTCCGGCTCGCCTCCCGTTGTATTCCACGGTCACCGGCGAGCAGCTCGACGGATACGACGCCGGTGCCGCCTACTGGTGGCAGAACACCAGGGCGACGGTGCTTTTCGAGCCCGCGCTGCGGCGGATGCTCGATGATGGCTACACCCATTTCGTGGAACTCGGACCGCATCCGGTGCTGGCCGCCTCGATCCTGGAAACGGCCGGTGCGCAACGTATTTCGGTGACATCGACGCAACGCCGTGACCATGACGACATCCGCACCCTGCTGACCTGCCTCGGTGCGCTGCACAACGCCGGACACGAGGTGGCCTGGGATCGGGTCTATCCCGGCAGCCGATCCCCAGTGGTCGGCCTGCCGCACTATCCGTGGCAGAAGAAGCGGTACTGGTATGACAATTACGAGGTCGACGAGGCATTGTTCTATGCCCCGGTACACCCACTGCTCGGCCAGCCGGTACGCGGTGTGCACCCGAGCTGGGAGGTCGAGATCAGCACGGCCGAACACGGGTTCCTCGACGGACACCGCATCCAGGGCAGTGTGGTGGTGCCCGGCGCCGTGTACGTCGAGATGGCGCTGGCTGCGGGCAGGCAGACCTATGGATCCGAGCACAGCGTCGAGAATCTGGTGCTGCACCGCGCGGTGCTGCTGGATGACCGATGCGACCCCATCATCCGCACCACACTCAATCAGGACGACGGCACCATCGAATTCGCCTCGTTCACGGCCACCGGGGACGGCGATCTCAAGTGGGCGATCACCGCGACGGCCGAACTCGGCACGTGTCCCACGGCCACGTCCGCCCGCCCAGCCGGGGCCGGTCCGTCCAGCTCGATGGATGGCGAGGAGTTCTACCTTGGTACCCAGGCGATCGGTTTCGACTACGGCGGCGCCTTCCGCTCGGTGACCGCCGTTCGGGCCGGACATGATTGGGCCACCGCACAGTTGCGAGTCCCCGACGAGATCGCCGGAGAACTCGATGACTACCGATTCCATCCCGCCCTGATCGATGGGGCATTCCAGACCCTGTTCGGGGCGCCGTTTTCCGGCCAGGAGGAGAACGAGGACCCCTACTTGCCCACCCGGATACGGCACTGCGCCGTGTATGGGCCACCCACACCCAGCATGACCGTGCAGGTGCACGTCGTTTCGGCGACCAGGGATGCCGTCGAATGCGATATCACCATCACCGATGCCCACGATCGGGTACTCGCGGTCTTCGATGGATTCACCGTGCAATCGCTGAGTTCTTCATCGCGGATGTCGGTCGACCACATCGACAAGGGGCTCTATGAGCTGCACTGGTCGCCGGCTGACGATACGGAGGAGTCCGCACCCGCGGCGGCCGACGACGCGTGCTGGTTGGTGCTGGCCGACGGCGCGGGTGTAGGGGAGCGGGTCGCCGAGGCGCTGCGCTCGCACGGTCGTCGGGTGCGCTTGCTGCACCACGCGCCCGACGGAATCGACTGGGCGCCAATCCTCGACGAACACGTCTCCGACCTCGCCGGCATCGTCGATTGCTGGCCCATGGACATGGCCGACGGGGCACCGGACAATCTGGACGTCGGGCCGCTCAGCATCCTGCGGCTGGTCAAGACGCTGGCCGACCGCCCGATGCTCAAGCCGAAGATCTTCCTGGTCACCGCCAATGCTCAGGCGACCCCGGATACCGCGGTGTCCAACCTCGATCAGGCGAGCATCTGGGGTCTCGGCCGTGTCATCGGACATCAGGAGTTCCCGGATATCTGGGGCGGGCTCATCGATATCGACGCCGCCGATGACGCCGCGCAGACCGGGGCCCGGATAGCCGAGCATGTGCTCGGAAGCGCGACGGAGGACCAGATCGCGTTCCGCGGTACCACCACACTTGTTCTGCGCCTGCGGTTGTGCGCCGCGCTGACCAAACCGTTCCCGATGAAACTCTCCGCCGACGCGACCTACGTCGTCACCGGTGGTGCGGGTGCGCTCGGAAGGGTCGTCGCCGGATTCCTGGCCGAACGCGGTGCGCGGCACATCACCCTGATCGGACGGACCGCCCTACCGCCCCGGGATGAGTGGTCGGAACTGGCCGAAGACCATCCGCAGATCAAGGCCGTCAACGCATTCCGGCTGATCGAGCGCCTCGGCGCCCACATCGAGACTGTCAGTGCCGATATCACCGATGCCGACGAGATGAGCCGGTGGCTGGTCGGACATCTGCGCGGCGGCGGCCGGCCGGTGCGCGGCATCGTGCATGCAGCCGGGGTGGTGAATGACCAACTCATCGTCAACATGGGTGAGGACGACTACGCGCGGGTGCTGGCTCCGAAACTGACCGGCACCAGGGTGTTGCACGAGGTGTTCGCCGGGCACGAGCTGGATTTCTTCGTACTTTTCGGCTCGGCCGGATCGACCATCGCCGCGCCAGGGCAGGCCAATTATGCGGCCGCCAATGCCTTCCTCGACGCGTTCGCTCACCATCGGCGAGCCCAGGGCCTGCCTGCGCTGACCATCGGGTGGGGGCCATGGTCGGTGGGGATGGTCGAAGAACTCAAGCTGGAGAAGATCTATGCCCAGCGGGGGATCGAGCTGATCACTCCGGCGGTGGGTGCGCGGATCCTGGGGCGGCTGATCAGCCAGCGCATCCCCAGCGTGGTCGCCATCACCGCCGATTGGGATCGTGCCAGGCAGGCCGGCATGGGCGGGCGGTTGCCCACGATGTTCGCCGAGCTTGAATCGGCAGGCTCGGCCGTGGCCACCGATGGGGCGGGCTCGTCGATCCTCGACGTCCTCGCCGCTACTCCGGAGGCGCAGCGACGCAGCCTGATCGCCGAACAGGTACAGCGCGTGGTTGCCGACGTATTCGACTGTGCAATCACCGATATCCTTCCCGATGACATGCTCGACGACATGGGTCTGGACTCGATGATGGCCATGGACTTCCGGGTGCGCATCAATGCCGTGTTCTCCATCGACGTCCCGGTGCTGGAGATCCTTCGCGGCGTCAGCGTGAATTCGTTGTCCGACCGGATACTCGATGAGCTGCATGCGATCCACGGCGCGGTTCCGGTGGCCGAAAGCGATGCCGTCGAAACCGAAGCCGCCGAAGGCGAAAACACCGATGTGGACGATCTACTTGCCGACCTCTCCGACGAGGAGTTGCGCACCCTGCTGGCCGAGCTCGAAGCGGACGGGGAGTTGTCCGACGGAGAGGCGACCGCTCCGTGACCGTGGAGGTCCCCGATATGGCAGTGCATGTGCGTGGGCTGTCCAAGAGATACGGCGATCGGTGTGCGGTGCGGGATCTACAACTCGACGTGGAGTACGGCGAGGTGTTCGCGATCCTGGGCCCCAATGGTGCGGGCAAATCGACGACCATCGAGATCCTGGAGGGGAACCGGCGCCGCGATGCGGGGCAGGTGCTCGTCCTCGGTGAGGATCCCGGCACCGCAGGTCGGCACTGGCGGGCGCGCATCGGCATCGTGCTCCAGGAGGTCAGCGACGCCGGGATGCTGACGGTCGGTGAGACCGTCCGGATGTTCGCCAGTTGTTACGGTGCGGCGCGCCGGCCGCGGGATGTGCTCGGCCTCGTGGGCCTCGACGGTGCCGCCGATGCCAAGGTGAGAACGCTGTCGGGCGGGCAGCGGCGTCGACTCGATGTAGCACTGGGGATCGTCGGGTCACCGGAGCTGCTGTTCCTGGACGAACCGACCACCGGATTCGATCCGGAAGCACGCCAACAGTTCTGGGAGTTGATCAGACTGCTGTCCGCGGACGGGACGACGATCCTGATGACCACGCACTATCTGGAGGAGGCCGCGGCGCTCGCCGACAGGGTCGCGGTGGTGGCCGCGGGAACGGTCGTGGCGGTGGATTCGCCGACCCGCTTGACCGAACATGTCGATACCGCGGCGACGGTCCGCTGGTTCGACGGTGACATCGAGCGCATCGAGCGGACCGCGACGCCGACGGAGTTGATCGGCAGACTCGGTGCCGATGGGCGTGAGCTGACCGGCCTGACGGTGTCGCGGCCGACGCTGGAGGAGGCCTATCTGCAGTTGATCGGTCATTCATGAGCGCCGGCGTGCGGGCCCACCCGGTTCCCTCGGTGGCGCGCATCGGGTTCTCCCGGGTGCTGCCCGAGCTGAAGATGTTCTACCGCAGGCCCGAACAGCTGGTCCTGACGTTCTCGATGCCCGCGGTGATCTGTCTGCTGCTCGGGTCCATCTTCTCGGAGAAGCTGCCGGTCGGCGGCGTCAGCACGGGCTCGGTGATCGCGGCCAGCATGCTCGCCTACGGGATCCTGTCCACATCGTTCGTCAACCTGGGCATCAGCATCGCCGCCGACCGCGATACCGGCGCACTGCGGCGGCTCCGCGGCACACCGACCACGGCCACGTCGTATTTCATCGGCAAGATCATGCTGGTCCTCGTGGTCAGCCTGGCCGAGGCGATCCTGCTGCTCCTGGTGGGGGTGCTGGCCTTCGGGCTCAGGCTGCCCGCCGACCTGTTCGGCTGGTTCACGCTGGCCTGGGTGTTCCTGCTCGGGGTCATCAGTTGTTCGCTGCTCGGGGTGCTCATCAGCAATATCGCCGGCAATGCGGTCTCGGCTGCGGCGCTGACCAACGGGCCCGCCGTCGGCCTGCAGTTCGTGTCCGGCACCTACGTCCCGATCATGGCGCTGCCCACCTGGATGCTGGTCATCGGTTCGTTGTTTCCGGTGAAGTGGATGGCGCAGGGGTTTCGATCGGTGCTCCTGCCGCCAGAGCTCGCCGCGGTCGAGCCCGCCGGCAGCTGGGAACACTGGCGGATCTTCTTCGTCCTGACCGCGTGGTGTATCGGCGGTCTGATCGGTTGCCTGGCGGTGTTCCGATGGTCGGATCGAGGCTGACCGGCTTCAGAAGTGCTCGCGCATGAAGCCGAGGAACCGTCGGCCTGCCGGGGTCGCGGCGGTCGGCGACCACGCCAGCGCGATCTCGCGTTGATAGGTGGCGGGGCTCAGGGCGATCTCGGTGGTGCCCGGCGCAACCCGGCCGTCATGGGGTAGCAGGGCGATCCCGAGCCCGCGACCGATGAGCTCGCGCATGGTGGCGAACTCGGTGATCTCCAACGCCATTCGTGGCGTGAATCCGGCCGCCTGACACCAGTTCTCGGTCAGCTTGCGCAGGTTGTAGCTGGTGGGGTTGACGATGAATGTCTCGTCGCGAAGTTCGGAGAGCCGGATCCGACGCCGGTTGGCAAGCCGGTGGTCGGCCGGAAGCACGGCGTGAATCGGTTGTATGCCGATCACCGTGTGCTGCAAACGGTCCGGTGCCGGGATGAGCACGGCGGCATCGAGTTCTCCGGCACGGATGTCGGCCGCCAGCGCCGCACCGTGCGCCTGTTTGAGCTGTAGGCGGATTGCGGGCGCCCTGCGATGGAACTCGGCGATCAACGTGGGCAACCGACCCGATCCCATGGTCAGCGGAAACCCGAACCGGACGGTTCCGTGTTCGGCGTCCGCGTTGCCGATGACGGACTCGATCCCCGATTCCATGGCACGCAGCGGATCGCGGATTCGGTCCGCCAGCCGTATCGCGGCCGGGGTCAGCCGCACCGTCCGGCCATCCTGGATGACCAGGGGCACACCGAGTGACTTCTGCAATGCGTGAATCCGCCTGCTCATCGACGACTGTGGGATACCCAGTCGTTCGGCTGCGCGAGTCATGTGCCCGTCGCAGGCCACCAGCTCGTCGAGCGCCCGCAGGTGCGGTGCCAGCAGCCCCGACAATTGATCCATATACGGATGATATTGATCAGAACACTCATTGGACGGATCAATGCTTCCGGGACGATTCTCAGGTCATGACGACCGATGGCCATTGCACTCCAGTCGATGTCGCGCTCATCGGCGGCGGGATCATGTCCGCCACGCTGGGTGCGATGTTGGCGCTGTTACAACCGCACTGGCGGGTGACGGTGATCGAACGTGCCGACGCTCTCGCCACCGAGAGCAGTCATCCCTGGAACAACGCGGGCACCGGACACTCGGGATACTGCGAGCTCAACTACATGCCCGATCCCGCCGACGGCGCCACCCCGGCCGCCGTCGCCGCGCAGTTCGCGCTCTCCCGGCGATGGTGGGCTCACCTCGTCGAGACTGGTCTGCTCGATCCGGGTTTTGTCACCACCACCCCACACATGGATGTGGTCTTCGGTGACCGCGATATCGCCTATCTACGGCGTCGGTTCGACACACTGCGAGCGGTTCCGGCCTTCGCCGGTATGCGGTACTCGCAGGATCCCACGGTCATCGCCGGGTGGGCGCCGCTGGTCATGGCCGGCCGCGATCCTTCGCAGCGGGTGGCCGCCACCTGGCATCCCGCGGGCACCGATATCGATTTCGGAGTGCTCACCCGCCAACTGACGCGGCTGATCACCGGTGACACCTTGCTCGGCCATGAGGCCCGCACCGTGACACGGACGCCGAACGGCGGCTGGCGGATCGCCGGGCGGTGTGGCCGACAGCGATTCGAACTGGACGCCGACCGAGTGTTCATCGGTGCCGGCGGTCACACATTGACGCTGTTGCAACGCGCCGGACTACCCGAGATCCGCGGATACGGCGTGCTTCCGGTCGGCGCTGCCTTCCTGCGGTGCTCCGATCAGGAGATCGCGGCGCAGCACCATGCCAAGGTCTATGGTCAGGCGTCCCTCGGCGCACCGCCGATGTCGGTGCCACACCTCGATCGTCGGGTCGTCGACGGGGACGCCCACCTCATGTTCGGTCCGTACGCCACCTTCAGCACCCGACTGCTCACCAACGGTCGGGTCACCGACTTCTTCGGCACCGTCCGCCCGCACAACGCACGCGCACTGATCCGTGCGATCTCCGGTAATCGTGATCTCCTCGGATATCTGATCGGTCAGCTGCTGGCGTCGCGCGGACGCCGCTTCGAACAGCTGCGTCGCTACTATCCGCACGCCGATCCACGGGATTGGGAATGGATCACCGCCGGCCAGCGCGCCCAACTGATCGCACCGAACGGCGAGCTGCGCACCGGGACCGAACTGGTCGTCTCCGCCGACGGCACCATCGCGGGTCTCCTCGGCGCCTCGCCGGGGGCGTCGACAGCGGTGCCCATCATGATCGACCTGCTGCGACGGTGGTTTCCCGCGGAATGGAGCTCGTGGCGTCACCGCGCTGAGTTCGGGCTTCTGGCATCCTGAGGGAATGACGGATCCGCAGTCCTATCCGCAGTCGTCCGACCCCGGGAACTTCGGCCCGCCGCCGGGCTACCAGCCGCCCCAGTACCAGCCGAGCCAGTTCCCGCCGCCGTACCCCGGCGGATACCTGGGGCCGGGCGGCATGCCCGGCTACGATCCATCGGCTCCGTTCGGCAGGCACCCGGTCACCGGTGAACCGTTCTCGGACAAGTCCAAGACCATCGCCGGTCTGCTGCAGTTGCTCGGACTCTTCGGCCTGGTCGGGATCGGCCGCATCTACCTCGGGCAGACGGGCTTCGGCATCGCCCAGCTGATCGTCGGATTGGCGACCTGCGGTATCGGCGCCGTCATCTGGGGTCTCATCGACGCCATCTTGATCCTCACCGACAAGGTGCGCGATCCACACGGCCGACCCCTGCGTGATGGCACCTAGCACGGTCACCCTCGGGCGGGCGGGCGTCCTCGCCGCCGGACTCGGACTGGCCGGTGCGCTGACCTATATCGGCCTCGGCGACCCGCACCGGCCCGGTTTCTTCCCCGCCTGCCCGTTCAAGACGCTGACCGGTTTCCAATGCCCGGCGTGCGGTGGTCTGCGGATGACCCACGATGTCCTGCACGGTGATCTTGCCGCCGCCGTGGTCGACAACGTCTTCATGCTCGCCGGGATCCCGATGCTGCTGCTGTGGTTGGCGGTGCGCTGGCGGCAGGGACGCAGACTGATGCCACCCGCCGCGACGATCACCGTCGTGCTGGCCCTTGTTGCCTGGACGGTGGTGCGGAACTGGCCCGGCTTTCCGCTGGTACCGACGGTTTCCACCGGGTGGTGAACCCGCCGCGCTGATACACTGCCGATGCGGGCCGATGCAGTCCCTTCGATACGCCATGAAGACTGCGGAGGCATCCGGTTGCTGTTCTCAGCGCTCCCACCAGCTCAGGGTCTCTATGACCCGGACAACGAATCCGATTCCTGCGGCGTCGCCATGCTCGTCGACGTCGAGGGTCGTCGCTCCCACGAGATCGTCTCCGACGGGCTCACCGCCCTGGCGCACCTCGAGCACAGGGGTGCGGCCGGCGCCGAACCCAACAGTGGGGACGGCGCCGGGATCCTGATCCAGCTCCCGGTCGAATTACTCAGGGAGGTCGTCGATTTCGAGCTGCCCGGCGAGACGGCCGACGGGGCCAACAGCTTCGCCGCAGGCATCTGCTTCCTGCCGCGGGACCCAGCCCAACGCGCCGCGTCGCAGGGCCGCATCGAGCAGATCGCCGACGAGGAGGGTCTGCAGGTTCTCGGTTGGCGCACCGTCCCGATCGATCCCGACGGTGCCCAGATCGGCGCCACCGCACTCGGCTGCATGCCGCACATGGCACAGCTTTTCGTGGCGGCGCCCGCACGCTGCGGCGGTATCGACCTCGACCGGATGGTGTACCCGCTGCGCAAACGGTCCGAATCCGAGGATCTGGGCGTGTATTTCGCTTCACTGTCGAGCCGGACCATGGCCTACAAGGGCATGCTCACCACGATGCAGCTTCCGCTGTTCTTCCCGGACCTGCGTGACGAACGCTGTACGAGCGCCATCGCCATTGTGCACAGCCGGTTTTCGACCAACACGTTCCCGTCCTGGCCACTGGCACACCCCTTCCGGTTCGTGGCCCACAACGGTGAGATCAACACGGTGCGGGGAAATCGCAACCGCATGCATGCCCGCGAAGCGAAGCTCGGTGGCACCCTGATTCCCGGTGATCTGGACCGGCTTTCGCCCATCTGCACACCCGAGGCATCGGACTCGGCGTCCTTCGACCAAGTCCTCGAACTTCTGCATCTCGGTGGGCGCAGCCTGCCCCATGCGGTGCTGATGATGATCCCGGAGGCGTGGGAGAACAACACCGGGATGGATCCGGCGCGACGGGCCTTCTGGCAATACCACGCCTCGCTGATGGAGCCATGGGACGGACCGGCGTGCGTTACGTTCACCGACGGCACCGTCGTGGGCGCGGTGCTCGACCGCAACGGGCTGCGTCCCGGCCGGTGGTGGCGCACGATCGACAACCGGATCATCCTGGCCAGCGAGAGCGGTGTACTCGACATCCCCAGCGCGCGGGTGGTGGCCAAGGGCCGCCTGGAGCCGGGAAAGATGTTCCTCGTCGACACGGCACGGGGCGCCATCGTCACCGATGACGAGATCAAGGACGAGCTCGCCGCCGCGGAGGCGTACGACGAGTGGCTGCATGCCGGGCTGCTGGATATCAACACGCTGCCGAGCCGGGTGCGGGTCCAGCCCAACCACGATTCGGTGGTCCGCCGCCAGGTGGCGTTCGGCTACACCGAGGAGGAGCTGCGGCTGCTGCTCACCCCGATGGCCGCCACCGGCGCAGAACCTTTGGGCTCCATGGGCACCGACACCCCGCTGGCCGTGCTGTCCCAACGCTCGAAACTGCTCTACGACTATTTCGTCGAGCTTTTCGCCCAGGTGACCAACCCGCCGCTGGATGCCATCCGGGAGTCGGTGGTGACCTCCATGCGCCGCGTGATGGGCCCGGAACAGAATCTGCTCGAACCGACGGCCGCCTCATGTCGGCAGATCGCCTTGAGTTGGCCGGTGCTGGACAACGACGATCTGAACAGGATCGTGCACATCAACGATGACGGCGAACACCCCGGTCTGCGCACCGCAGTTCTGCGCGCTCTCTACGACGTCGAGCGCGGCGGTGAGGCGATGGCCGAGGCGCTCGACGAACTGCGCGCGCGTGCCTGCGATGCCATCGCCAAAGGCGCACGCACGCTGGTGCTGTCCGACCGCGATTCCGACCACACCCGGGCGCCGATCCCGTCGCTGCTGGCCGTCGCCGCGGTCCACCACCATCTGGTGCGCACCAAACAACGCACCAGTGTCGCCCTGGTGGTCGAGAGCGGTGATGCCAGGGAGGTCCACCACATCGCGTTGCTGATCGGTTTCGGAGCGGCCGCGGTCAACCCCTACCTGGCCTTCGAAACGATCGAAGACCTGATCCGCGAGGGCGAACTGACCGGTATCGACCCGGCCGCCGCGGTGCGCAACTACCTGACCGCGCTCGGCAAGGGTGTCATGAAGGTGATGAGCAAGATGGGCATCTCGACGGTGTCCTCCTACACCGGTGCCCAGGCCTTCGAGGCCATCGGGCTGGACCGTACCGTCATCGACGAGTACTTCACGGGCACACCGATGCAACTCGGCGGGGTCGGACTCGACGTGCTGGCCGAGGAGGTCAGATTCCGGCATCGCCGGGCGTACCCGGAGAATCCGACCGAGCGGGCGCACCGCAGACTGTCCGTCGGCGGTGAGTACCAGTTCCGGCGCGACGGCGAACTGCACCTTTTCACCCCGGAAGTCGTCTTCCTGCTTCAGCATTCGACCCGAACCGGCAGGCGCGACGTCTTCACCAGGTATTCCGAGGAGGTGAACCGGCTGGCCCGCGAGGGTGGTGCCCTGCGCGGCCTGTTCGAGTTCCGCCGCGGGAATCCGCTGCCGCTCGACGAGGTCGAACCCGTTGCCGATATCGTCGCCCGTTTCAACACCGGTGCTATGAGCTACGGCTCCATCTCCGCCGAGGCGCACGAGACGATGGCCGTGGCGATGAACACCCTCGGCGGTCGGTCGAATTCCGGTGAGGGCGGCGAGGATGTCGACCGGCTCTACGATCCAGCACGGCGCAGTGCGGTCAAACAGGTGGCCTCCGGTCGATTCGGGGTCACCAGCGACTACCTGGTGAATGCTACCGATATCCAGATCAAGATGGCCCAGGGGGCCAAACCCGGTGAGGGCGGCCAGCTTCCCGGCTACAAGGTGTACCCGAACATCGCCAAGACCCGGCACTCCACGCCGGGCGTCGGCCTGATCTCGCCTCCGCCGCATCACGACATCTACTCGATCGAGGATCTGGCCCAGCTCATCCACGATCTCAAGAACGCCAACGACACCGCCCGCATCCACGTCAAGCTTGTCAGCTCCGTCGGTGTCGGCACCGTGGCCGCCGGGGTGTCCAAGGCGCATGCCGACGTTGTGCTGATCTCCGGCTACGACGGCGGCACCGGTGCGGCCCCGCTCACCAGTCTCAAACACGCCGGCGCCCCGTGGGAGATCGGGCTGGCCGACACCCAGCAAACGCTGATACTCAACGGTTTACGTGACCGGATCACGGTCCAGTGCGACGGCGGCATGCGGACCGCACGCGATGTCATGGTGGCCGCGCTGCTCGGTGCCGAGGAGTACGGTTTCGCCACCGCGCCGCTGGTGGTTGCGGGTTGCATCATGATGCGGGTGTGCCATCTGGACACCTGCCCGGTGGGAGTGGCCACCCAGAACCCGGAGTTGCGTGCGCGATTCACCGGCAAACCGGAGTTCGTGCAGAACTTCTTCGAGTTCATCGCCGAGGACCTCCGGATGATGCTGGCCGAACTCGGTTTCCGCAGTCTCGACGAGGCGATCGGACGGGTCGATATGCTCGATACCGCGACCGGCGTCGCGCACTGGAAGAGTGCCGGACTGGACCTGAGCCCGATCTTCGCCGCCCCGGCCGACACCAACGGGGCCACCACCGCCCGGCGCAGGCTGCGCGACCAAGATCACGGGCTGGACAAGGCGCTGGATCAGACCCTCATCCAATTGGCCGAGGGCGCACTGGAGGATGCCCATCCGGTACGGCTGGAACTGCCGGTCCGCAATGTCAATCGCACGGTGGGCACGATGCTCGGCGCGGAGGTCACCCGCCGCTACGGTGCAACCGGTCTGCCCGATGACACCATCAAGGTCACGCTGACGGGGTCGGCCGGCCAGTCGCTGGGCGCGTTTCTGCCGCCCGGTATCACCATCGACCTCATCGGTGACGCGAACGATTATGTGGGCAAGGGGCTTTCGGGTGGAAAGGTCGTCGTGCGACCACCCGATGACGTGCTGTTCCTGCCCGAGGACAACGTCATCGCCGGCAACACGCTGCTGTTCGGCGCCACCTCGGGTGAGGTGTTCCTGCGCGGACGGGCGGGCGAGCGGTTCTGTGCGCGCAACTCCGGGGCGCTGGCCGTCGTCGAGGGTGTCGGTGACCATGCATGCGAATACATGACCGGCGGCCGCGTGGTCGTGCTCGGCGGCACCGGCCGCAACATGGCCGCCGGGATGTCCGGTGGTATCGCATACGTCCTGGGACTGGATCCGGCCAAGGTCAACACCGAGATGGTGGCGTTGCAGACGCTGGAGGCCGAAGATTTGAGCTGGCTACACGATGTGGTGAGCAGGCACGCGCTGGCCACCGGTTCCACGGTGGCTGGTTCGCTGCTGGCCGACTGGCCTCGGCGCAGCACCGGATTCACCAAGATCATGCCGATCGATTACGAGCGGGTGCTGCATGCCACCCGGCTGGCCCGTGCCGAGGGCCGTGATGTGGAAACCGCGATCATGGAGGCGAGCCGTGGCTGATCCCACCGGGTTTCTGCGCGTCGGGAAACACGAGGCCGTCAAGCGCCCCGTCGACGAACGAGTGGGGGACTGGCGTGAGGTCTACGAGAGCCGACCGCCGGCGGAACGGGCAGCCGAGGTGTCCCAACAGGCCCGGCGCTGTATGGATTGCGGTATCCCGTTCTGCCACTCGGGAACCGCGGGCTGCCCGCTGGGCAACCTGATCCCCGAGTGGAACGACCTGGTCCGGCGCGGACGCTGGGACGCGGCCAGCGACCGGCTGCACGCCACCAACAACTTCCCCGAGTTCACCGGTCGGCTGTGCCCCGCACCGTGCGAGGCGGCCTGCGTGTTGTCCATCGCCGAGACCGCCACCGGCGGCAGCGTCACCATCAAGCGCATCGAACAGACCATCGCCGATCACGCCTGGCTGACCGGTGCCGTGGTGCCGCAGCCTGCTGCCATATCCACCGGACGCAGTGTGGCCGTGGTCGGCTCGGGTCCGGCAGGTCTGGCGGCCGCCCAACAGCTGACCCGGGCCGGACACGAGGTGACCGTCTACGAACGCGATGACCGCATCGGCGGACTGATGCGCTACGGCATCCCCGAGTACAAGCTGGAGAAATCCGGTCTCGACCAGCGATTGGCCCAGATGCGCGCGGAGGGAACCAGATTCGTGACCGACTGTGAGGTCGGTGTCGATCTGTCGGTCGAGGCGTTGCGGGCACAGCACGACGCGATCGTGCTGGCGGTCGGTGCGCTGCAGGCCCGCGATACCGACGTGGCCGGCCGCGATCTCGCCGGGGTTCACCTGGCCATGGAGCATCTGGTCGCGGCGAACAAGGAGTGTGAGGGGGACCGAGCCGCCGAACCGACGGCCGCCGGCAAGCGTGTGGTCATCATCGGCGGCGGTGACACCGGCGCGGACTGTCTGGGTACCGCGCACCGGCAGGGTGCGGTCTCGGTGACCCAGCTCGACTACAACCCCGAACCGCCGCGGACCCGTGACGAGGATCGCTCGCCGTGGCCGACCTGGCCGCTGGTGCTGCGGACCTCGCCCGCGCACGCCGAGGGTGGGGAACGCCGGTTCGAGGTCGCTGTGCAGCGTTTTGTCGGTGACGAGCAGGGGGCGCTGCGCGCGGTGCAGATCGCCGAGGTGCGGGTGCAACGTGACGGCGACGGTCGCCGCCACATCGTCCCGGTAGGCGATCCGTTCGAGATCCCCTGTGAGCTGGCGCTGCTGGCCATCGGTTTCGAGGGTGTCGAGCAGATGCCGCTGTTGGCGGGTCTCGGGCTCACCACGAACGGGCGCGGCGCGCTGCCCTGCGGATCGGACTGGCAGACCGAGGAGCCCGGGGTGTTCGTCTGCGGCGACGCCCACCGCGGCGCCTCGCTGATCGTGTGGGCCATCGCCGAGGGGCGTAGCGCCGCGCGCGCGGTCGACCTGTACCTGATGGGCGAGTCCGAGTTGCCCGCACCGGTGCGGCCCGGGTCACTGCCGCTGGCCGCCGTCTGACACTCCGGTCTGACACTCCGGTCTGAATGGTCATCTGAATCGATCAACGAGTAAGCTCCCCAGCGTGAATAGACGCGGAAAAATCGTCTGTACCCTCGGCCCCGCCACCGCCACCGACGAGTCCGTGCGTGACCTCGTAGAGGCAGGCATGGATGTGGCGCGGCTGAATTTCAGCCATGGTGACCACGCCGACCACGAAGAGTCCTACCGCCGGGTCCGGGCCGCCTCCGACTACACCGGACGCGCCGTCGGCATCCTGGCCGACCTGCAGGGACCCAAGATCCGGCTGGGGCGGTTCGCCACCGGCGCCACGTTGTGGCAGGCCGGCGAGACGGTGCGCATCACCGTCGACGACTTCATGGGCACCCATGACCGGGTGTCCACCACCTACAAGCAACTGGCCGTGGATGCGGCACCCGGCGACCGCTTGCTCGTCGACGACGGCAACGTCGGACTGGTCGTCGAGCACATCGACGGGAACGACGTGGTCTGCCAGGTGACCGAAGGCGGTCGGGTCAGCAACAACAAGGGCCTCTCGCTGCCCGGCATGAACGTCTCGGTGCCTGCGCTCTCGGAGAAGGACATCGCCGACCTGGAGTTCGCGCTGCGCCTCGGTGTCGACCTGGTGGCGCTGTCGTTCGTGCGCTCACCGGCCGATATCGAGTTGGTGCACGAGGTGATGGACCGAGTCGGTCGCCGGGTGCCCGTCATCGCCAAGCTCGAGAAGCCCGAGGCCATCGAGAACCTCGAGGCGATCGTGCTGGCCTTCGACGCCATCATGGTGGCCCGTGGTGACCTCGGTGTCGAATTGCCCCTGGAAGAGGTCCCGCTGGTGCAGAAGCGGGCCATCCAGATGGCCCGCGAGAACGCCAAGCCCGTCATCGTCGCCACCCAGATGCTGGAGTCGATGATCGAGAACTCCCGGCCCACCCGGGCCGAGGCCTCCGACGTCGCCAACGCGGTGCTCGACGGCGCCGACGCGGTGATGCTCTCCGGTGAGACCTCCGTCGGCAAATACGCCCTTGAGGCGGTGCGCACGATGGCGCGCATCGTGAAGGCCGTCGAGTCGAACTCCACCGAGGCGCCGCCGCTGACCCACGTGCCGCGCACCAAGCGCGGTGTCATCTCCTACGCCGCCCGCGATATCGGCGAGCGGCTGGAGGCCAAGGCGCTGGTGGCGTTCACCCAGTCCGGTGACACCGTCCGCAGGCTCGCCCGGCTGCACACGCCGCTGCCGCTGCTCGCCTTCACCGCGCTGCCAGAGGTGCGCAGCCAGCTGGCGCTGACCTGGGGGACCGAGACCTTCATCGTCCCGCACATGCAGACCACCGATGGCATGATCCGTCAGGTCGACCAGGCGCTGCTGGACCTGGGCCGCTACAAGCGTGGCGACCTGGTGGTCATCGTCGCGGGTGCTCCTCCGGGCACAGTAGGCTCGACCAACCTGATCCACGTGCACCGGATCGGTGAGGACGACCACTAGGGGAGCGACTTGTCGGCGGAACATCTCGAGGAACTGCTGACGGTTCTGACGCTCCGCCCGGATGGTGAGGATGCGTTCACAGGAACGCACCCGAGCCGCAACCCGATCCGGACGTTCGGCGGGCAGATGATGGCCCAGGCCTTCGTCGCCGCCTGCCGCACGGTGTCGCCGAAGCTGCCGCCCAGCACGCTGTCGATGCATTTCATCGCAGGCGGTGATCCCACGAAAGACCTGCATTTCCAGGTTGTTCGGCTACGCGACGAGCGCCGGTTCGCCAACCGGCGTGTCGATGTCACCCAGGACGGCGTGCTCCTCGGTACCGCGTTGGTCTCACATCTGGCGGGCGGACGCGGGCTTGAGCACAACGTGCCCGTTCCACAGGTGCCACATCCCGACGGATTACCGACCATCGAGGAACTGCTCGTCGGTTACGAAGAAACCGTGCCGTTGTTCGTCGAGGCGCTCAAGCCCATCCAATGGCGTTACACCAACGACCCGGCCTGGGTGATGCGGGACAAGGGCGGACGGCTGGAGCACAACCGGGTCTGGATGACCGCCGACGCTCCGATGCCCGAGGACCCGGTGCTGCACGCCGCGGCGCTGGTCTACTCCTCGGACACCACGGTGCTGGACTCGATCATCACCACCCACGGTCTGTCGTGGGGTTTCGACCGGATCTTCGCCGTCACGATGAATCATTCGGTGTGGTTCCACCGGCCGATCAGCTTCGACGACTGGGTGCTCTATGCCACATCGTCACCGGTGGCGGCAGACTCCCGCGGCCTGAGCACCGGACACTTCTTCGACACGGACGGACGGGTACTGGCGACCGTCGTGCAGGAGGGCATCGTCAAGCATTTCCCCGGCACGGGTTAGCCGCCGGCCGTTCCCAGGCCGGAGATGTGCTCGATGCGGTCCTGAAACTCGTTCTCGCACTTCTGTTGTGCGGCCGGGTCCAGCGATGTGCCCGATTGGCCGATCGCCTTCTCCATGCAGCTGAGGTAATCGCCGACCCCGGCGTCGCCGAGAAATCCCGACCATACCGGGACGGCCGCGATGCCGACGACCACCGCGAGCGCGCCCAGAGCCATCCCCGCGGTGGCGATGGGGCCGTTGTCGGCCTCGCCACGACGCGCGCGGCCGCGGCCGGTGATGCCGAGGACCGCCGCGATGATGCCGCCGATCACCCCGCCGATGACACTCCACGAGAACACCAGTGCGGCCACCGCCACCACCAGCGCCCCGGTGCCCGCCCCGTTGCGGGGTCCGGCAGGCGGGGCCGGGTACGGCGGCGGTGCCGCAGCGGGCTGGTAGCTCATGGACGGCAACGTTACCCGGCAGGTTGCGGCATCCGGATCGTCGGGCAGGCGAGGTGCTCGGGAAGGTGATGGGTGGCCACCACGACGGCGCGACGCGCGGCGAACATGCCGTCGGGGGTGAGGATCTCGGTGAGGAGGCGGTCACTGTCGGCGGCGTCGAGATGTTCGGTGGGTTCGTCGAGCAGAACGATCGGAAAATCGGTGATCAGCGCCCGCGCCAGCAGCAGGCGCCGGCGTTGGCCTGCCGATACCGCAGCCGCACCTCCGGTCAGGATGGTGTCCAGCCCATCCGGCAACCCGGCCAGCCAGTGCCCGAGCCCGACCTCGCCGAGGGCAGCGGTCAGGTCGGCATCGGTGGCATCACCGCGGCCGACCAGTAGGTTGTCGCGCACGGTGGTGTCGAACAGGTGCGCGTCCTCGGCGAAGAATGCTGCGGTGACCGGGCTTTCGGGATAGTTCGCGGCGATCGCCATGAGCATGGTGGTCTTGCCGCTACCACTGGGGCCGACGACGGCGATCCGCTCACCGGGTGCCGGCGCGATGGCCGGGACGGCGGGCCGGACCCGGCCGGTGGGATCGACAGCGGTCAGCTCGGCCAGCTGCCGTGCGGCCAGTGTGGAGCGCACCCATTGCGCGGCGGCCGCCGGCAGTGCGCTGGTGGCCTCGAATGCCGAGAGCGGGAGCAACATCAGGACGGCCAGTGCCGTCGGTGCGGTGTGGTCGGCGAGCAGGATGCCGATGATCACCGACCCGACTACCGACACGCCGATCGCTGCGGTGGACATCGCGGCCGCGGCCGCTGCCGGTGTGGCCGCGGCGTCGGTGGCGGCACCGAAGTCTCGGTGTGCGCGTTCGGATTCGGTGATGACCCCGGCCAGTCGGCCCGCCACGCGGAGCTCGTCGGCGTGCTCGAGGGCGACCAGGGTGGCGGTGTCGCGCGTGCCGTGATGCCTCGCGGCCAACAGCTCGGTCGCCGCGGCCGCCCGCCCGGCCAGTACGGGTGCCAGCACGCCTGCGACGAGCAGGCAGGCGGCCAGTATCAGCGCCGCTGCCGGAGAGATCGCCGCGATGACGCCCACGGCGGCCACAGACAGCACGGCGGCCACGCATATCGGCAGTACCGACCGCACCAGCACATCGGCCAGTTCGTCGACCGAGTTACCGACCCTGGCCACCAGCTCGCCGCCGGCCATCCGCAGTGCCGATTCCGGTGGTGCGGCGACCAGGCGGCGGTACAGGCCGACCCTGGCATTGCCCGCGGCGCGCAGCGCGGCGTCGTGGATGGCCAGCCGTTCGCAATAGCTGAAGATCCCGCGCGAGATTCCCAGCGCGCGGACGGCCACCACGGCCACGGTCAGATCCAGTACCGGCGGCATCTGCCAGGCCCGTGTGATCAACCAGGCGGCCACGGCGGCAAGGGCCAGTGCGCTGCCCAGCGCCAGCGTGCCGAACAGCACCGCCAACACCAGCCGGGGGAGCCTGGGACGCAGCAGCGCGATGACCTCACGGATGGACACCGACGGCACCTCCCAACGGTACGATCCGGTCGGCGATGCCCAGCACCGGAGCGCGGTGACCCACCACCACGACGGTGCATCCGGCCTGTGCCCTGGTCCGAATGGATTCCAGGACAATCATTTCGGCGTCGGCGTCCAGATGTGCGGTCGGCTCGTCGAGCAGCAGCACCGGGGCGCAGGAGCCCAGCGCGCGCGCCAGCCCCAGCCGTTGTCGCTGCCCGAGCGACAATCCTGCGCCGTCCCTGCCGATCACGGTGTCGAGTCCGTCGGGGAGTGTCGCCAGCACCGAATCGAAATCCGATGCTCGGCATGCGGCGTCGAGGTCGACGAGCGGTCCGAACAGTTCCAGGTTGGCCCGGATGGTGCCGGGTAGCAAGGCGGGTCGTTGCGGTAGCCAGGCCACGCGGGTCCACCACTGTTCCCGATCGATCTCGGCCAGATCGGTGCCGTCGATGAGAATCTGTCCGGCGTCGGGTTCCAACAGACCCAGGATCGCCTGCAGGGTGGTGCTTTTGCCGGCGCCGTTGGGTCCGGTGAGCACGGTGACCGCACCGGGCCGCAGCGATTCGGACAGGCCGTCCGGGGCGGCACCGTCGCGACCGCGCACCGTCAGACCGCGCAGGTCGATCTCGATGTGTTCCCCGGTGACATGCTGTGTTCCGTTCGGCCTGCTCGAGTGTGTCTGGAGCAGGTTCAGCGCGGCATCGGCGGCGGTCTTGCCGTCCTGGGCGGCGTGGAACTGCACTCCGACGCGGCGCAGCGGCCAGAAGACCTCGGGGGCCAGCAGCAGCGCGGTCAGCGCCGCCACCAATGTCATATCACCGAACACCAGGCGCAGGCCCACATTGACGGCCACCAGTGCGACCCCAAGGGTGGCGATGAGTTCCAGCACGGCCGCCGACAGGAAGGCGATGCGCAGCGTCTGCATCGCCGAGCGCCGGTGCGCGGCGGCCAGGGTGGCGATACGGTCGGCGGGTCCACCGGCGCGGCCCAGGGCGCGCAGGGTGGGAATGCCGGCGACCAGGTCCAGCAATCGTGATTGCAGTGTCGTCATCGCGGCCAGGGCGGCCGCCGAGCGATCGGCGGTGAGCTTACCGATGAGCACCATGAACAGCGGGATGAGCGGCAGGGCGATCGCCACCACCGCGGCGGCCTGCCAGTCCGCGACGGCGATGACGATAACCGTTGCGGGGGTGAGGATTCCGGCGAGCGCCACGGTGGGTAGGTAGCCGGTGAAGTACGGCCGCAGACCGTCTAGGCCGCGGGTCACCACCACGGTCGCCTCGTCGAGCACCTGCTGCCTGCGCTGCGGGTTCATCTCGGTCACCGTGTGCAGCACCCGCGCCGACAGGTCGCCGATCGCCGTCGTGGCGGCGCGCTGGCTCAGCCGCGCCTGCAGCCATTGGGCCAGCACCCGGATCACCCAGACGGCGGCCAGTGCCCCCAACTGCAGGCGCCAGTGCGCCAGGCTGCGGGTGGCCGGTTCGGTGATGACACCGGCCACGAGGTGGGCCAGGATCCAGGCGGCGGCGATGGTGGCCGCCGCGATCACCGTGCCGTAGGCCACCATTGCCGCGATGTAGCGGCGCATGCCCGAGTTGGTCGACCACAGCGCCGCGGGCAGGCCCGGTGCGGTCGAACTCACGGTATGCGCGGCGAGAGCCCGGCCGGGTCGGGAATCCGCTCAGCCGAGATGCGTTGCCGGAAGACCCAATACGTCCAGCCCTGATAGATCAGCACGAGCGGGGTCACCAACACCGCCGCCCAGGTCATGATGGTCAGGGTGTACGGCGAGGACGATGCGTTCTCGATGGTCAGGCTCCACGCCGGATCCAGCGTCGACGGGATCAGGTTGGGGAACAGGCTGCCGAAGATCAACACCACCACGGCCATCACCACGGCGGTGGTCAATGCGAACGACCAGCCGTCGCCGCCGTCGCTGAGCACCAGCATCACCACGCTGAGCTGACAGACCACCGCGGCGCCGAGCACCAACCAGGTCCAGTCGGTGCCGTAGGACAGCTGAGTCCACAACCCGAAGGTGGCCAGTACCACCGTGACCGGGATGGCCAACCTGGCAGCGAAACGCCGGGCGTCCGCCCGCACCGCGCCCTCGGTCTTCAGGGTGATGAACACCGCCCCGTGCAGCAGGAACAGCCCGCAGGTCGATAACCCGCCGAGCAGGGTGTAGGGGTTGAGGATATCGGCGAAGCCCAGGTCGATCTGGTGGTCGGCATCGACCGGCAGGCCGCGCACCAGTGCCGCGAAGGCGACACCCCATAGCACGGCGGGCACCCAGGAACCGACGGCGATCCCGATATCGGCCCAGCGTCGCCACTGCGGATCGTCGACCTTGCCCCGCCATTCGATGGCGCAGATGCGCACGATCATCGAGAGCAGGATGGCCAGCAGCGGCAGGTAGAGCCCGGAGAACATGGTCGCGTACATCCCCGGGAAGGCCGCGAACATCGCACCGCCCGCGGTGATCAGCCATACCTCGTTACCGTCCCAGACCGGGCCGATGGTGTTCAGTACCGCGCGACGATGTTTGTCGGGGTCGCCACCGACCCGTCGCGCACTACGTCCCAGCGGCGCCATCAGCATGCCGACGCCGAAGTCGAAGCCCTCCAGCACCAGGAAACCTGTGAAAAGGACTGCCAGAGTGATGAACCAGAAGATCTGAAGGTCCATGGCCCGCCTCCTAATACGCGAACGAGAGTGGCTTGACCTCGTCCTCGCCGGGTGGTGTCGGCGGGATGGGTTCGGTGTCGTGTTCCAATGGCCCCTCGACGACATAGCGGCGGATCAGCCAGAACCAGATCACCGCGAGCACCGCATAGATCGCCGTGAAGACGATCAGCGAGGTCAGTACGGTGGCCACCGAATGGTGTGAGACCCCCTGCGACACGGTCAGTCGCAATACCGGATCACCGGTCGGATTGGGCGCGACCACCCACGGCTGTCGACCCATCTCGGTGAAGATCCACCCGGCGCTGTTGGCCAGGAACGGAGTGGGCAGGGTGAGCAATGCGAACGTGCCGAACCAGCGTTGCCGGGGGACCCGTCCGCTACGGGTGAGCCACAACGCGGTGAGCGCAAACAGCATCGGGACCGCGAGGAAACCGATCATGGCGCGGAAGGACCAGTAGGTGACGAACAGATTGGGCCGGTAGTCACCGGGTCCGAACTTCTGCTCGTAGGAAGCCTGCAGATCCTGCACGCCCTGCAGTTCCACGCCGCTGAACTTGCCCTCGGCGAGGAACGGAAGGACGTAGGGCACCTCGATCAGGTGGACGACGCTGTCACAGTTGTTGTGGGTCCCGACGGTGAGGACGGAGAAGTTCGGGTCGGTTTCGGTGTGGCACAACGATTCCGCCGAGGCCATCTTCATGGGTTGCTGCTGGAACATCAACTTGCCCTGGACATCACCGGTGTAGGTGAGCGCGGCCGCGGAGGCGAATGCGATCAGGCAGCCCAGGATCGCGGCGGGGCGATGCATGGTTCGTGCGTCGGGGCCGTCGGGATCACGCACCATCCACCAGGCGCACACCCCCGCGACGAAGGTGCCTGCGACCAGGAACGCACCGGCGACGGCGTGCGGGAACGCCGCGAGCGCGGTGTTGTTGGTGAACAGCTCGGTGATGCTGGTCAGTTCGGCGCGGCCGGTCTCGGGGTTGTAGCGCGCCCCGACCGGATGCTGCATGAACGAGTTCGCGGCGATGATGAAGTAGGCGGAGGCATTGACCGCGAAGGCGACGATCCAGATGCACGCCAGGTGCACGAGCTTGGGCAGTCTGGTCCAGCCGAAGATCCACAGTCCCAGGAACGTCGATTCGAAGAAGAAGGCGACCAGCCCCTCCATCGCCAGCGGGGCGCCGAAGACGTCACCGACGAATCGGGAGTACTCGCTCCAGTTCATCCCGAACTGGAATTCCTGGACGATGCCGGTGGCCACGCCGAGGGCGAAGTTGATCAGGAAGAGCTTGCCGAAGAATCGGGTGAGTCGATACCACGCGGTGTTGTCGGTGAGCACCCAGATGGTCTGGAACACCGCGATCAGCGGCGCAAGGCCGATGGTGAGCGGCACGAAGATGAAGTGATAGACGGTGGTGATCCCGAACTGCCACCGTGCGACGTCGAGCGCTTCCATGGGCACCAACTTCTCGGCTGTGGGTCGAGCTCCCTTGCTCGACTACGACAGAGTGTAGTAGGCCGGTGGTCCCACCGCGCATAATCGTGGCGCGGATTACTCAGCTGGTCGGTGGATCCGTCGGTGCGGCCGGCGCTGTCGGTTCGACGGCTGCAGTCTCGGGGGCCGATGCGGTCGCGGCCGGTGCGCCCTCGGTGGAGTTCCGCTTGCTCCACGCCGAGCGGATGCCCAGTGCGGTCACCACCTCCATCACGCCGATGACGATCAGCCAGATGCCGGTGACCAGGGCCAGTGTGCCGATCGACTCGAACGGTGCGGCCAGCACCACGATGCCGGCGATCAGGCTGATCACGCCGAGGAAGATGTTCCAGCCACGTGCGGGCAGGGTGGGATCGCTGATCGCCGAGACCGCGGTCGCCACGCCACGGAAGATGAAACCGATACCGATCCAGATGGCCAGCAGCAGCACCGCACTGCCCAACTGCCGGAACGCGAGCACCGCGAGCACGACCGAGGCCGCGCCGCTGATGAACAGCAGCACCCGCCCACCGGCCGATACGTCGAGGCTGAACGCGAATACGACCTGCGCGATACCGGTCACCAGCAGGTACGCGCCGAAGAAGATGGCGGCGATCAGGACCGAGATCCCGGGCCAGGCCACCACCGCGATACCGAGTCCGGCCGCCAACACACCCGAGATGAGCGTCGACTTCCACAGGTGCTGCAACAGGCTTGGGGGAGCAGTGGTTTGCATGTGGTGAGTGTCCCACACGCGAGGAACGCGTCGCCCGGCATTCTTGCCAGGCAGTCGGCTTTTTCGGGCAGCTCGCCCGGGCCGCCGGCGCGAGCCAGATCGGCGTTCGCCCGACTCTCACGTTACGGCTCCACTACTGTTCCGTTACCGGCGCTGCGCGCCGGATCATCGGTCGTTAACGTCTTCGGCTGGAGCTGTCGACGGACCAGACCGTGACGGCTCGGCAACAGAAAGTAGAGGCACACCGTGTTGGGTGGAATCCAAGACCGCCGCACCAGGCTCTGGCGCTACGCCGCCGTGTTCGCTGCGACCGGCGCCCTGGCGCTGTCGGGTTGTTCGAGCTCGGAACCGAGTGGCGGGCAAGAGTCCCCGACGGCGGCCGCTCCGGCTGAGAAGGTGGAGGCGATCGCCAACACCGTCCCCGAGGCCATCAAGGCTTCCGGAAAGCTGATCGTCGGCGTCAACATTCCGTACGCGCCGAACGAGTTCAAGGACGAATCCGGCAAGATCGTCGGCTTCGACGTGGACCTGATGAACGCCGTCGCCGGCACGCTCGGGCTGCAGCCCGAGTACCGCGAGGCCGATTTCGCGAAGATCATCCCGTCGATCCAGGGCGGGACGTTCAACGTCGGCATGTCCTCGTTCACCGACAGCAAGGAGCGCGAGCAGCAGGTCGACTTCGTGACCTACTTCTCGGCGGGCACCCTGTGGGCCCAGCCCGCCGGCGGCTCGATCAACCCGGAGGACGCCTGCGGTAAGAAGGTCGCCGTCCAGGCGACCACCGTCCAGGAGACCGACGAGTTGCCCGCCCGCAGCAAGAAGTGCACCGACGAGGGCAAGCCGGCCATCGACATCATCCCGTTCGACAGCCAGGACGCCGCCACCAACGCGGTCGTGCTCGGCCAGGCCGACGCCATGTCGGCGGACTCGCCGGTGACGCTGTACGCGATCAAGCAGACCAACGGCAAGCTGGTGCAGGCAGGCGAGACCTTCGATTCGGCGCCCTACGGGTGGCCGGTGGAGAAGGGTTCGCCGTTGGCGCAGTCGCTGCTGCAGGCCCTCGAGCACCTCATCGAGAACGGTAAGTACAAGGAGATCGCCGCGAACTGGGGTCTCGAGGAGGGGATGATCGACAAGCCGGTCATCAACGGCGCGGTCTCGTAGCGATATCGACATACAGGGTTATCGACACACATGAGTGATGCCGGCTCGCCGCCACCGTCCAGCTCGCCCGAAGCGATCGACGCCGTACCGCTGCGTCATCCGTGGCGGTGGGTGGCGGCGGCCGTCATCATCGTCGTGGTCGGCCTGTTCCTCTACGGCGCGGCCACCAACCCTGCCTACGGGTGGTCGACGTTCGCGAAGTACCTCTTCAACGAACGGATCCTGCTGGGTGTCGTCAACACCCTGCAGCTGACCGTCTACTCGATGGTGATCGGCATCGTGCTCGGCGTGATCCTGACGATCATGCGGTTGTCCGACAACGCCGTGCTCAGTGCGGTTGCCTGGGTTTTCCTCTGGGTCTTCCGAGGCACACCGGTCTACGTGCAGCTGGCGTTCTGGGGGCTGATGCCCACGATCTACCAGAAGATCCAGCTCGGGGTGCCGTTCGGCCCGACCTTCTTCCACATCGACCTGCAGAACCTGTCGTTCCCGTTCGCATTGGCCGTGATCGGTCTTGCCCTCAACGAGGCGGCCTATATGGCCGAGATCGTTCGCGCCGGTATCACCTCGGTGCCCGAGGGGCAGTTGGAAGCGTCGACAGCGCTGGGGATGTCGTGGGGTCTGGCGATGCGGCGCACCGTGTTGCCGCAGGCGATGCGGGTCATCATCCCGCCGACCGGTAATGAGGTCATCAGCCTGCTCAAGACGACATCGCTGGTGACCGCCGTGCCATACGCCTTCGACCTCTACAGCATCGCGACCCGCGAGATCGCCGCGCGGATCTTCGAACCGGTGCCGCTGCTGTTGGTCGCCGCGACCTGGTATCTGATCATCACCAGCATCCTGATGGTCGGCCAGTTCTACCTGGAGCGCTACTTCTCCAGAGGCGCGTCACGCAAGCTGAGTCCCAAACAACTCGAGGCGCTGGCCAAGGCGCAGATGGGCACGGGTGCCTGACAGTGTCTTCCTCGACGTCGTCTGTGAACGACACAGCGCAGCCCATGGTCAAGGCCGAACTCGTCTGCAAGGACTTCGGCGCTCTCAAGGTGCTCAAGGGCATCACCCTGGAGGTGCAGAAGGGCCAGGTGCTGGTGCTCGTCGGGCCGTCGGGCTCCGGTAAGTCGACGTTCCTGCGCTGCATCAACCACCTGGAGACCGTCAGCGCAGGCAGGCTCTACGTCGACGGTGCCCTGGTCGGTTACCACGAGCGCGGGGGCAAGCTGCACGAGATGAAACCTCGCGAGGTGGCCCGCCAGCGTCGTGATGTCGGCATGGTGTTCCAGCATTTCAACCTGTTTCCGCACCGCACCGCGTTGGGCAATGTGATCGAGGCGCCCACGCAGGTCAAGGGACAGAACAAAAAGCAGGCGACCGAGCGGGCGATGGATCTGCTCAACCAGGTGGGCCTGGCCGATAAGGCGGGCGCCTATCCGGCTCAGCTCTCCGGCGGCCAGCAGCAACGGGTGGCGATCGCCCGTGCCCTGGCCATGAGCCCGAAGCTGATGCTCTTCGACGAGCCCACCTCGGCGCTGGACCCCGAACTGGTCGGCGAGGTGCTGGCGGTGATGAAGAAGCTTGCCGCCGAGGGGATGACCATGCTGGTGGTGACCCATGAGATGGGCTTCGCCAGGGAGGTCGCCGACGAGCTGGTCTTCATGGACGCCGGTGTGGTCGTCGAGCGCGGCAAGCCGACCGAGGTGATGAGCAACCCGCAGCACGAACGCACGAAGGCCTTTCTGTCCAAGGTGATGTAACCCCGATGATCGCGGCGACGGTGGACCCGGTCGCCCCGCTGTGGCGGGCCGCGCAGGTGTTCCGCCTGCTCAGCTGGAGCTATGCGCTGTACTTCCAGGTCTCCAAGAACCACGAACTGGAACGGCCGGGGTTGAGCTGGGTGCTGTTCGGGTTGCTGACGGCGTGGACCATCGCGTGCGGTGCGGCCTATCTGGGCGGATTCGGTAGGCGCCGCGGCTGGGTCATCGGCGAGGCCGCGGTGGTGATCGCTTTCATGGCGTCCACCCTGCTCGTCGCCTCCGAGCAGTGGGTGTTGGACAACCAGTCCTGGCCGACCACGCTGTGGGCCACCAATGCGGTGGTGTCGGCGGCGATCCTGGCCGGGCCGGCCGCGGGCATGGTGATGGGTCTGGCCGTGATGGGTACCGCTGCGATGCTCAAGGGGGCCATCGCGGTGGATCTGGTGCGCAGCCCGACCATCTTGATCGAGCTGGCGGTGGGGTTGGCCGTCGGGATGGCAGCCTCCACCGCGCGCCGGGCACATGCCGAGTTGGAGCGGGCCGCCCGGCTCAGCGCGGCGCTGGCCGAGCGGGAGCGGCTGTCCAGGCATGTGCATGATGGGGTGATGCAGGTACTGGCCATGGTTGCCCGCCGCGGTCGCGAAATCGGCGGTGAGACAGCCGAACTGGCGGAGGTGGCGGGGGAGCAGGAGCGCGCGCTGCGCCGGTTGCTCAGCACCGAGGACACCCTTGCCGTCGAGGCCCCGGCGTCGACGAGTGATCTCGGTGGCCTGTTGCGCAGGCACGGTGCCGACCGGGTGTCGGTCAGTGTGCCTGCCGCGCCGGTGTATCTGGACAGTGCGGTGGCCGCGGAGGTCGAGGCCGCCGCGGTCAACGCGCTGACCAATGTGGAACGACATGCCGGGCCGCAGGCGCGAGCCTTTGTGCTGCTGGAGGATCTGGGCGACGAGGTGGTGGTCAGCATCCGCGATGACGGGCCCGGCATACCCGAAGGACGGCTGGCCGCTGCCGTGGCGGAGGGGCGTATCGGAGTGAGCAAGTCCATTCAGGGCAGGATGGCCGCACTCGGCGGCCGGGCGGATCTGACCACGCCGCCCAGTGGCGGTACCGAGTGGGAACTGACAGTGCCCCGATCGGGCAAGGGAGGACACTGATGCCGACGGTGATGGTGGTCGACGATCACCCGATCTGGCGTGACGCGGTGGCACGCGATCTGGCCGATGACGGTTTCGAGGTGGTCGCGACCGCCGACGGGGTTGCCTCGGCGCGGCGCCGGGCCGAGGTGGTGCTTCCCGAGGTGGTGGTGATGGACATGCGGCTGGCCGATGGCACCGGTGCCCAGGCCTGCGCCGAGGTGCTCGCGGTGTCGCCGGCCTCGCGGATCCTGGTGTTGTCGGCCTCCGACGAACGCGCCGACGTGCTGGAGGCGGTGAAGGCCGGGGCCACCGGGTACCTGGTCAAGAGTGCTTCGAAAACTGAACTGGGCGAAGCGGTTCGGGCCACCGCGGCGGGCCGTGCGGTGTTCACACCGGGGCTGGCCGGTCTGGTGCTCGGCGAGTACCGGCGCATCGCGGCCGAACCGGGCAGCGATGAGGCCGGTCCCGCGGTGCCCAGCCTCACTGATCGCGAGACCGAGATCCTGCGTCATGTCGCGAAGGGGCTGACGGCCAAGCAGATCGCCGAGCGACTGTCGCTGAGCCATCGGACCGTCGAGAACCATGTGCAGGCGACGTTCCGCAAGCTGCAGGTCGCCAATCGGGTCGAGCTGGCCCGCTACGCGATCGAACACGGACTCGACGAATGATCGAGTAGTCCTACTCATCTCAGCCGGTGAGTTCATGGGTGACGATGTCTGACATGACCGAACCGCAGCAGGTGCTCACCCGACTGTCCGCCGAGTTCGTGGCCATGTCACACCAGTTGGCCCGGGCGTCGGCCGAACTGACGCAATTGTCCGGAGCGCTCGGTCAATCCGCGCCCGCCGCCCCGCTGCAGGCCGGGTGGGGCTACCCGAACTATCCGCAGTACGCGCAGCCGGTCCCGCCGCACCCCGGGTATCCCGCGCCGAGCGCACCCGCGGTACCGGCGCCGGTCGCGCCCACCGTCGACACACCGCCCGTGCGTCCGCAGAACTGGATCGGGAAGGTGCTTGCGGCGGCCGGTGTGGCGGTGACGCTCATCGGCGTCGTGCTGCTGGTGGTGCTCGCCGCCCAGGCCGGTCTGCTGGCTCCGCCGGTGCGGGTTGCGGCCGGGGCCCTGCTGGCCGGTGGTTTGGTCGCCGGGGCATTCTGGCTGAACACCCGATCGGGCGGTCGGGTCGGCGCGATCGCGTTGGCCGCCACGGGTATTGCGACCGCGTACATCGACGTGGTGGCGGTCACCACGATCTATGGATGGGTGGCGCCGGTCATCGGGTTGGTGCTGTCCGCGGCGATCACAGGTGGCGGCCTCGCCCTGGCGCGGCGATGGAACTCCGAGCAGCTCGCGCTGCTGGTGCTCATCCCGCTGACCGTGCTGGCGCCGGTGGTGGTCGGCCATGTCGATCTGCTGCTCATCGGATTCCTGCTGGCGATGTCGGCGGCCACGCTGCCGGTGCAGCTCGGCCGCGACTGGACCTGGATGTACGTGGCCCGCACGGCGGCAGGCAGTGGGCCGGTTTTCCTGGCGCTGATCGGCGCGGCCTTCGGTTCGCACGACCGTCCCTGGCTGGCCGGCGGGGCGGCCATCGCCGCGGTGCTGGCCATCGGATCGGCTCTGATCCTGTTGTCCCACAGCACGCATCGCACCTCGATGACGGTGGCGTCGACGGTCGGCGCTGCGCCGCTGCTGTTGGTGTCGGTCGCGGTGGACGGGCGGATTGCCGCGCTGATGATCGCGGCGCTGTCACTGTGCCTGCTGGCGGTCGTCCTGCTCGGTGATCGCATTCCCGGGATGGCCGGATCCGTCCGTCAGGTGTGGTCGGCACTGTCGGTGGTCGCCGGACTGGTTGCCGTCGCAGTCGCGTTCGACGGCCGCGCCGCTGGCCCCCTGCTGTTGGCGTTGGCGGTGGTGGTGGCCGTGGCCGGGCGGCACACCACCGGTGCGCAGATCGCCGCGCTGGTGTTCGGCGCGGTCGGCGGTCTGTACTACCTCGACCTGGCGGGCCCGGACACCATCACGACGGCCACCGAGCGGTCCGGCGCCGAGGCGGTGTCGGTGTTGATCTCGAGTCTGCTGGTGGTGCTCTATGGCGCGGCGCAGACGTGGTCTCTGACGCGACGCCACCGCGACGCCGACACCGGGCGGCTGCTGCTGGCCGGGGCGGCCGTGCTGAGCGCCTACGCGGTCACCGTGTTCACCGTGACCACCGGTGTGCTGATCGGTGGAACGGACGGCGGATTCCTGGCCGGGCACATGGCGGCGACCATCTGCTGGATCGTGCTGGCGGCCGGTCTGCTCTGGTACGCCGTGCGCCTGGACCGGGCGGACCGTTCGGTGCCCCTCGGCGGCGGTATGGCGCTGGTGACCGCGGCCATGGCCAAGCTGTTCCTGTTCGATCTGGGGACCCTCGACGGCATCTTCCGGGTCGTGGTGTTCATCGTCACCGGATTGGTGCTGCTCGGTATGGGTGCGGGCTACGCACGATTGCTGTCGCAGCAGGATCAGCAGCGTGCCGAGGGCCCACAAATTCTGGAATGATTCCAGAAAGTCCCGCGTTGCCCTCAATATGACGACAACACGGCGCACCGAAACCGATATCGAGGGCTTCCGAGCCTCACCCGAACTGCAGGCCAGCCTGCAACAGGTTCTGGTCGACATGATCGAACTGCACCTGCAGGGCAAGCAGGCGCACTGGAATGTGGTCGGTACCAACTTCCGGGATCTGCATCTACAGCTCGACGAGTTGGTCGACTTCGCCCGCGAGGGCAGCGACACCATCGCCGAACGCATGCGCACGCTCTACGGGGTCGCCGACGGCCGGTCGGACACCGTGGCGGCCACCACCACGCTGCCCGCGTTCCCGCCCTACGAGCACAACACCACCGAGGTGGTCGACCTGATCGGCACGCGCATCTACGCGACCGTCGACACCTTGCGTGGCGTACATGACGGTGTCGACGCCGAGGACCCGACCACTGCAGACATCCTGCATCAGCTCATCGATGGCTTGGAGAAGCTCGCCTGGCTCATCCGGTCGGAGAATCACAAGGTGTAGGACCACCGGAGAGCGCGGCGGGGCCGGACCCGGCGAGATCGTGAGCGGGTCGCCGGCCCACCAGGTACCAGGTGTGCATCCAGCCCTTGCCCTTCACGGCGACCTCGCCGCGCTCTTCGAACACATACGAGCCGTTGATGCGCTCATAGACGTCCTGGGGCACCTGGATGCGGCCCTCCTCATCGGTGCTCTCCATCCGGGAGGCCACGTTGACCGCATCACCCCAGACGTCATAGAAGAACTTGCGTGAGCCCACCACCCCGGCGACCACCGGGCCGGCGGCGATCCCGATGCGCAGCGGCACCTCTCGGTCCTGCGCGTCGCGCAGCCCGTCGACCGCATGGGCCATGTCCAGCGCCAGGCACGCCAGCGACTCCAGGTGATCCGCGCGCGGGGTCGGCACACCGGCGACGACCATGTAGGAATCACCGCTGGTCTTGATCTTCTCCAGACCGTGTCGATCGACCAGGGCGTCGAAATCGGTGTACAGGCGGTTGAGGAACAACACCAGGTCGGCGGGGTCGGTGTCGCTGGCGCGCTGGGTGTATCCGGCGATGTCGGCGAACAGGATGGATGCGTCGGCGAATCCGTCGGCGATCATTGTGTCGCGCCGGTCCTTGAGGCGCTTGGCGATGGTGGCGGGGAGGATATTGGCGAGCAGCGCCTCGGATTTGTCGAATTCGGCCTGCAGCGCACTTTCGGCACGGTCGATCCGACGCATCGCCGAGGCCACGACGACGATCACCATGAGGCTTGCTGTGCACGCCGTGAGGACGAAGTTGGCACGCATCGCGCCCTCGGAGAAGACCCCGGTGTTACCGGGCACCAGCCACTCCAGTGCGATCGCAAGGATCGGCCCCGACGCGGCCAGTGCCGAGGCGATCACGAGGTGGTCGGTGCCGATCATCAGGATGATCAGCGCTGCGCCCACGAAGAAATAGAACTGCAGACCGGTATCGGTGCCGAGCTGGCTGCACATATATGCGGTGCTGGCATAGGCGACGATGACGAAGGCGGCCAGCGCCGCCAGCGAGCCGCTGCGGTACAGCAGCGGAATGGCCAGGAAAAGCGCAGCGCTCGCCAGGTTTACCAGGCCGATATGCGGTACTTCGGGTACCAGGATCAACTCGGCAAAGCCGTAGATCCCGACGATCGCGGCCGCAATCCGCGTGCTGACCGTCAGGGTCGCCAGTCGCCGACTGGCCGCATCTTCGTAGTGCCGGCTGCCGTCCGGGAGGTCGGGGAGGCACCGGCCGGGCACCCTCGCTGCCACGATCGGAGCGTACTCCCCGCGCACAGCCTCCAAGCCCTTGTTTCGACGGATCTGCGACCGCGCCTGGCAAACCTTGTCCAAATCTGTGGCTCGGGTGCATGTCCCCCAATCGGGGGACAGGGTGGCATATTAGCTGACATCGTCGTCAATATTCGCTGACACGCCGGGCGCATCAAGATCGAATCACTCGTGCGTCACGAAAAGCTAACGGACGTGGGCAAACAACTGTGACCCGGGTCACAGGTTGATTACAGCTCGAATGCGATCTTGAAACGCGAATTCTTTGCCATCTTTTGCGCCGGCGAGGCGAATTGAGATTCTGCAGAGTCTGTCACGAGTTTGCTAGAAATGGCGAATTCGGATTAACAATCTGCACTTCAAGGCGACTTTTTACTTATTTGGCAATTTGCTGCCGGGTGGGTTAATTTCATGCGGAGTGCGTAGGCAACGCCGAACGACCAGGTCCGAGAACGGGAGTCGCCATGTGGGTCAAGATGCCCAAGGCTGTCCACAGAGTTGCCATCAGAGGAGCGATAGCCCTAATAGCCGCATCGCTATTCGCGGCAACGTCGAGTTACTTTGTCTTGCCAGCGAGCAAACACAAGTCGTATGACGTGGCGCCCGTGGCCGCCATCGTGGAGTCTCCTTCGACCATTGGCATCGCCGATTCCGAGATCTACATGTCGGCGAGCATCGAGGAGATCAACGAACGCCTCGACATGATGCAGTCGCTCGGGGTGACCAACGTCCGGATCATGGTTCCGTGGGCCGGTGTGCAGCCCCTGCACCCCGACACCCCGTTCGGCCTGGGCAATCCCCGCTGGGAGCAGCTCGACAAGGTGGTCAATGCCGCTGCGGCTCGCGGCATGGGCATCCTGGGCGTGCTGAACTCGACCCCGATGTGGGCGTCGTCCACCACACCGCTCAACGGTGAGCCGGCCAACTTCGACCAGTTCGCCGCCTTCGCCAAGTCCGTCGCGCTGCGCTACGGCGACAAGATCTCGGCCTATGAGGTGTGGAACGAGCCCAACTCGATCCAGTTTTGGAACACCCTGGACCCCGCGGCCTACACCGCGATGCTGAAGAAGACCTACACCGCGCTCAAGGAGGCTGCAGCTCAGGTCGGCACCGATATCACGGTCATCGGCGGTGTCATCGGCGCAGGTAAGACGTGGCCCGGGCTGACCTTGAACCCGATCGACTTCGTCAAGGGCATGTACGACGCCGGCGCGCACGGCTACTTCGATGCGCTGTCCTTCCACCCGTACAACTTCGAATGGAAGTTCTCGGTCGGTGAGGACCTGGCGTGGAAAGAGGGCATGCCGCTCTACCAGCTCAACAAGATCCGCGAACTGATGGATTCGCACCTGCAGGCGGGTGAGGAGCAGATCAAGATCTGGATCACCGAGTACGGCATCCCCACCAACCGGGTCGACGAGGCCACCCAGGCCGCCTTCGTCCGCGACATCATCGAGTTCTGGCAGACCATGCAGGGCGCGGGTCCGATGTTCCTGTACACCATCAAGGACTGGCTGAACCCGCCGAGCGACAATGATGAGGCCAACCTGGGCATCTTCCGTCCGGACGGCACCATGAAGCCTGTCGGTCAGGTCATCAAGGAACTCATCGAGTACCTGGGCAACCCGAACAACCCGGGACCGGGCACCAATCCGGGCCCCGGCGCAGGCGCCGAGCCGTTCAACCCGATCGCGGCGTTCCTGCAGGCCATCCAGCAGGCGTTCACCAGCTTCTTCAACTTCGGCGGACTGTTCAGCTCCATCGGGGCGATGGTGTCGAACTTCTTCAACAGCATCTTCGGCATCCGGCCCACCGCCGCCGCGGAACCGGAATCGGCGATGCGGATGGCAGCGGTCGCAGAATCCGACGCACCGGCCGAAACCGACAAGGCCGGCACCGAGGCGGCCACCCCGGCGCTGTCCGAGCGTGGTGTGCAGCCGGATGCGGTGACCGAGTCGGCGACGGCTTCCGAGCAGGTCGAGGCGCCGGTCACCGAGGCCCCGGTCACCGAGGTTCCGATGGAGGAGACCCCGGTCGTCGAGGTTCCGGTGGAGGAGACCCCGGTTGCCGAGGTTCCCGTCGAGGAGACCCCGGTCGTCGAGGCTCCGGTGAAGGAGGCCCCGGTCGACGAGGTCGTGGTCGACGAGACCGCCACCCCGAAGGCTCCCGAGAAGGAGGACACCACGACGTCGGTGAAGGAATCCGATAAGGAGACCAAGGGGCAGGAGAGCGACCTCAAGTCCGACCTCAAGTCCGGCAAGGAGTCCGAGGGCAGCCGGGACGCCAAGTTCTCGGTGCGACCCGACGACGCGGACGCGGTGCGACCGAACCTGAAGGCCCGCGACGAGATCAGTGTCCGGACCCCGAAGGGGCCGCGCAGCGAGCCGGGTACCGAGGTGCGTACCAGCACCGAGGCGAGCGAGCGTCCGCGCGAGAGCGCTTCGGCCGCAACGTCTTCCGAGTGACAGCGAGGAGCGACTCTCGATAGGCGAGGGGAATGCCGCTGCAGGGTTTCATCACCTGCAGCGGCATCTTCGCGTTCGGGGTCGGCCGGTATCAGTCGCTGTCACGCCCGCGCGCCTGCGGGGCACGCCATTGGAAGTGCAGAGCCAGCGCCCGGAAGACGAACACCGAAGCGGCGACGGCGCCACCGGTGAGCGCGTTGAAATGCCCGTACCCGATGAGCAAGGCCGTGATGGCGGCGCCGAAAAGCGCTGGTATCGCGTAGATCTCCTGATCCGGGCGCAGAATGCTGGGGGTCCGACCGGCGAGCACATCGCGAATCACCCCTCCACCGACGGCCGTGACCACACCGAGCAACGCCGAGGATGCCGGCCCGAGGCCATGGTTGGCCGCGGTGACCGTACCGGTCACACAGAAGGCGCCGAGCCCCAGTGCGTCGGCAAGGTCGAGTGGGCGGCCCAACAGTCGCCCCGGCGGCGACCACACGAAGACCACCAGCGCGCTCAGGACGGCGACAGCCAGATAGCGCAGATCCACGAACGCGGTGGGCGGCGTCTTGCCGATGATGAGATCGCGGATCACGCCGCCGCCGCAGGCCGTCATGGCGGCCAGGGTGAGTGCGCCGACGATGTCGAAATCGCGGCGGATCGCCAGTAATGCTCCCGATATGGCGAACGCCGCGGTGCCGATCAGATCGCCTGCGTTGCGCGTCCACAGGGCCGCGGAGTCCCAGTCCGTCGCGTAGACCAGTGTGTTCATCGATCCGCCGGGGACGAGAAGGGGTTCATAAGGCGTTCCTGGAGGTGTTACTGGTGCCCTCGGTGAGATTCGAACTGTTTTTTCGTGCCAGTTCAGCGGGATGCACGGTCTTTCACCAGCAACTTTAGGTATTCAGACATACCGTCAGATATCTGTAACTGCGGGCAAATTGTGGGCATATTGTGGTCAGGAAGGTTACACCAAGTGGACGAGTGGACAGTGCGGCGAGATCGCGGATCTCTGCTGGTCATCGCGAACAACACCGGGCATGCGGTTACCCGCGTAGAGATGCGTCTGAAGGGCGCGGCGGTCGGCGGGACCATCGCCCGTCGTGACTGGTCCGCAAAGCGGGCTGAAATGCAGCAAGGCGACTACGTGGCTGCGCCGTTCAAAGTGGCCATGGGCGCACGGTCAAACCCGCCCAGGATCGAGATCACGTGGACCGATCACCTCGGGGGCGAGCGCGGGACTGCGCTGACTGACTTGCCACTGTAGCGACATGGGCTGACGGCATGATGAGTATGTCGGCCGATCGGGTGAGACCGCCGTTGGTTTGGCTTGCACGTCGGTGGCTGCCAGTAGCGTCGCAGGCATGATGCGTGAGACGTGGGAGAGCCGCGACCTGCCGGTGTTGAAAGCGGTCGTGGAGATCTTCATCGAGTCGGGCGAGACCAGCATCGATGCTGGGAGCATTTACCGGCGAACCGGCATGGACAAGAACGACGTCCAACGGGCGTTGCGCGCACTCTATGCCGAGCCCTACCTCGATGAGAAGGGCAAGATGGCGGCTGCCAGTGGTGAGCTTTGGTACGTCGGTGCACCGACCGGTGCCGCACTTCGGGTGGCAGGCGCATGGCCGACCCCTGAGGCACTCCTCGACCGGCTCGTGTGCGCGTTGGAAACGGCTGGCGCAGACGAGCACCGAGACGAAGAGGAGCGGAGCAAGTTCAAACGAGCTGCGTTATGGCTCGGTGGATTCGGCTCGCAGGTGGCTATCACCGCTCTCGGTGGTGCCGGGGGCACCATCATCAGTAGTTGAAAGGTAGGGGATATGAGCGAGATTGATGACGTCCTGGACAGCGAATACAGGGCGTTTGTTCGCCAGCTGCATGAGAGGACGATTGGGGTCGTTGCGGAGATTGACCGGTACTGGATGCGGGAGCTCTTCAGGGAGGTCACACTGTTCGCCTCCAGCGTGTTCGACCGCGAGTTCACCGACGAGCAGCAGAAGGAGAGCTGGAACCGAGCGATGGAGCTGCAGGACAAGCTGCAGAAAGAGATCGAGCCGAACCTCAACTGGCTTGCTTACGGGCACCCTGATCCTGATGTCCGCCGCGCGGCGAACGTAGTCCAACAACGAATGGCCAACGTCATCATGTATCGCGACGCGATGCATGCCAAACGAGACGAAGGCCGGCACGCCACTACTGCAGTCCAATTGGTGCATAGCGGCATGAAAGACCTACGTCGCGTGGCGTACCACGCACCGTTCCGAGTCAGGCGACCCGAGCCTGAGTATGACGGCATCGGCGTGGTCGAAGCGGTGCCGAGCCGGCTAACAGACATCCCTCGCGACGAGTACTGACTCTAATTATCAAGGAGATCAAACGTTGAGCAACACGGCCAACCACGCCCGTCAAGCGGGCGCGAAAGCCAGGCAGGCCATGCAATCGTCAGGCGACCCAGCGGTGATTGCGCTAGCCGAGGGGATGGAAAGCCTTGCGCGCGCAATCGAGGAACTCGACCGTGAAGACGGCAACCTGGCCCAGGTGATAAGGCAGATCAAGCGGGGCTTCTGAACGCATCATGCGGGGTGGTAGCGGTCGAAGTACTGGCGCAGCGTGGCGGCGGCGTTGGGGACCTGGGCGCGAGCCGCGGGGGTGTCCATGATCTGCGCGTTCAGCCGGATGTGTGCCCAGTCGTTGCAGTCGATGATTCTGCCGGCGAGCTGGCGCAGCGTGCCGGCCAGCACGGGGCCATCGTCGACGAGCTCGAACGCCTGGTCGCCGCCGGCGAGCGGCACCAGCGGATCCAGGCCGGCCGCGGCCCGGCGTCTACTGTGCTTGCCCATGGCCATCAACGTTAGGTGCGCCGTCCGTGCCGCGGGTCATCTTGCGAACAGCTGCGAGCTTGCCGGTTTTCCGATCGGAGCCCTTACGTAGACGTTCGATGATCTCGACAAGGCGGCCTGTGGCGGCGGGGTGCTGCGCGATCGCGCGTGGGTTGTCCAGGAGGCGGGCCATCGCGATCGCTGCAGCAACTTCGCCGCGGCGTGTGGTGGTGGCGGAAAGCTCGGCCAGCTGGGCGCGGACTTCGGCCTCGACGGACCATTCGCCGGGCTCTGGCGGGTCCGGTGTGGGCTCGCCGGGAATGTGCACTTTTGTGTGCACATCGGGTTGCACATTTTTGACCACGGCCAGCCGCTTCGGTTTCCGTTCAGCAACTTCGCCGTTCTTCTGCATGCGGCGTTGCTTGCGGTAGTCGGAGTTCGCCTGTACGCACACGTCACAGCGGCAACCTTGGTTGTAGGTCGTGCGATTATGAGCCTTCGCCATACCGCATCAGCAACCAATCCAGCAAACACGTAGCAAACCGTTGACGCCCCAAGTGGGAGTGCACATGTGCAGGTCAGCGACTCTCCGCGAAAGACGACTGCCCCCGACGGGTCTTGCCGCCTGGGCGTTTCCCACGATCTTTGAGGTACCCCCCGGGCGGGCGGCCCGCTCCAGCAAACTCCGGGTGTGCATCAGCAAACTAGTGCGGGGGTGTCCGTTCGGCGGACACCCCGGTTGCCGGGGGCTTGAGCTCATCGGTCTGGGGACTCGCTGGATAGAGCGGCTGCCATTTGCGCCAGGGTGGCTCGCCCTTTCGGGGCATGCAGTTCTGGCATGAGCGCCAGGTAGCACTGCGCGGTGGTCAGGACGAGTTCGTCGAGACGGCCAGCCGCTGCTGCGTCGGCGATGTGGCCGAGGAAGTGGGCGTGCTCGAACTGGAATCGGCAGGCGATGATGCCGCCCGCACGCCGGTGATCTGGCGATTCGTCCTGTTCTACCCAGGCTTGGACCATGGATACCGCGGCTTCGATGCCTGTGTCGGTGCGCAGTGCCGCCATCAGTTTGCCGCCGGTGTCGGCGATGGCTGCGAGTAGCGCTGTGTGCCTGCCGTCGGCCGCGGATTGGTTGACGATGAATGCGGCGCCTTGCTGATCGGCCGATGCAAGGTGTGAGAGCAGTGCGGATGCCCGCTGCTCGTCGACGGGTGAAGTGGTCACGGGGTCTGTCATGAGATCGATTGCCTTACATTCCGGGGGCGGCTGCGGCCGCGGTGGTGTGGTACTCGAAGTCGCGCATGAGTCCTCCGGAATCCCTTGCGGCAGCGTCGATTTTGACGTCGTAGTTGTTGTTCGTCTCGTTCGGTGCGTTCTGGTCGCTTTGCGCGGGTTGGCCGCCCAGCTGGCCGGCGGACTTCCCGCCGGCGGTGTTCGGCAGTGCTGGGCCCATGCCTGCTAGCCCGCCGAGGAGCTTGGTGGCCCAGTTGTTGTTGGCCAGCTCCGATCCGCCGGTGGGCAGCAGGGTTTCCATGACGCCGCTGACACCGATGCTGCCGGCTTGGGATCCGAACTCGATGGCGCGAGAGCCGAGCTTGATTGCGGTTTGCGCAGCCTGTCCGGCGCCTGGCGCCATGACGTCGAGGGCCATACCGCCGGCCTGCATGCCGAGACCGATCGCGCCGCCGCCGGTGAGTCCGACCGCGCCGCCACCGCCGGAGCCCCCGGGCGGGGCGAGCCCACCGATCGGTGTGGCACCCGCGCCAGGGCCTCCCGGGCCGCCGAAGAACGCAGCCTGCGGCATTCCGGTGCTGAATGGGCCGCCGCTGCTGGGCACCGACCCGAGTGGCGGCAGGACCGCCGGGGTGAGGGCGGGGTTGGTCAGCGAGGGGTCGCTGTTGAGCGCGGCCGAGGACGGCACACCGCTGGTGGACAGTGACGGGCTCGGCGCCAACGACGGGCTGGTAGTCAGTGACGGCACGCCGCCGGTGGCCGGCCGGTAGTAGTGCGACGTGAACGACGGGTCGTATGCACCGGTACCGCCGACACCACCGCGGGCCGCTGCCTCCTTCGACCCCCAGTTGAAGGGCGTTCCGCCGGGCAGTGTTGCCTGCATGTGGTCGGGGTTGAACCCGACACGCATGTCACCCGGTCCGCCCATACCGGGCCGGAACCCGCGGGACTGCAGCCACTCGTGAGCGTTGTGCGTCGTCATCGACGCCCCACCGGTGGGCCGCCCGTCCAGCATGTTGACGAGGTCTTCGACGGCGCTGGAGCAGTCGGCCAGACCCTGGGTGAGATCGCCGCGTTCTTCCTGGGTGTAGCGGCCGGACGGCACGTTGGCCAGCAGCGCGGCGTCCCCGGGGTAGGCCCCGTATCCCATGCCGCCGCCGAGCGCGGCCGGGCCGATCCCCGACGGCCCGTATCCGCCGTACATGCGCTGGGGGTCGATGCCGGTGAATCGATCGCCGAACGCGCCCTGGGCACCGAGGACCCCCATTGCGCCGTAGCCACCCTGGGACGGGGAGGCGGCCGCGATGGCGCCGAGCTGTGCCATCGGGCCAGCGGCAGCAAGATTGGCGACGAACTTGATCAGGTTCTCCGCAAGCCCAGGCAGACCACGCGACAGGCCGAAGTCCTGGTCCAGTTTCGCGCCGATATCGCCCAGCTGGTTGGCAGCGGAGTTGAGCTGGTTGATTCCCGCGCGGGTGGCCGACAGTCGTGCTTCGTTCAATCGCAGCTGAGCTTCGTGCTCGTCTTCTTCTGCCTTGGCCACGTCGTTGCGGGCGTCCTGGATGTCGCTGTCTGTCGCGGTGTTGGTGGACTGGAGCTGGGTGAGTCGGGCGCGCTTCTCCTCGAGGTCGTGGCGGGCGTCGTAGACGGCGTTCTCGGCGGAGAACAGCGCCGCGGTGGGCGCGGTGCTGCGATTGGCTGTGTAGGGCAGCACGGGCGCGTCGGGCAGTCGCGGGCCGCTGTTGGTGCCCGTGGGTACTGGCACGTCGAACAGCGGTGTCTCGGGGGCGTTGTGCGGGCGTCCGTTGGTCAGGCCAGTCCCGAAGGGTGCACGCCCGGGGTGGGGTTGGAACTGGTCGGCGCCGGGTCCGAAGCTGCCGCCGGTGCGGTTGAGGCCTGGGTCATACGCAGTGCCGGGCAGGTAGGGGCGCCCCTGGTCGTCATATTGGACTGCGGGCAGCCCGACCTCGCCAGGGGTGCGGACGTCGGAGTTCAGGCCCACACCGGCCAGCGGAGCCCATTTGCCGATCGTCAGCAGCCAGGGCGGCATCTTGATCTTGGCCAGTGCGGCGGTGATCCCGCCAGCGCCCTTGCCGGCGGCGGCGGGCAGGCCGGTGCTGAGCAGGGTGCTGATGGTCTGTAGTGACGAGGTCAGTGCGGCGACGCCCTGGATGGTCTTCCATGCTGTGAACGCGCCGACCACGCCCCAGATCAGGTTGGGGTGTTCGCGCAGCAGCTTCGACACGGAGTCCAGACCGTCGACCAGGACGGGCAGCACCTCACGGGCGGCCGGCCCCAGGGAGACGAATGCGTTGCCCACCGCGATGATGGCTCTGCCGATCTCCTTGGCCACGGCCAACGCGTCAGCCATGTGTTGTTTCAGCTCGCCGGTGCGCATCCCTTCGCTGATGAACGCGGCGAACTTCTGCGCGGCGGCGCTGACCGCGTCGGCCATGCCGGGCAGGAACTCCGAGCCGACGCTCATGATGTCGGTCATGGCTGCGGTGAAAGGGGCCGCGGCCGGTGCCAGCTTGTCGAACGCGCTCACCACGTTATCGGCGAGGTTGTCCAGCGAAGCGAAGGTATCCGGGGACATCAGCTGACTGGTGACGCCCATGAAAATCTCATTGAACGCACCCGCGACGCCGACGGTGACACGCTGCACGGTCGGCATCAATGATGTTGACAGTGACTGGATTTGGCCCGATATCCCATCGAACAGGGCGTCCTGAGTCGTGTTCTTCAGCGAGTCGAAGGCGGGCATCAACGATCGGATCGACAGCGCTGCTTGCTGGGCATTCGGGGACAGCGACTGCAGTGACTCGGCGAACTTCTCCGGGTCGCGCAGGTTGCTCATCGCGTCGCCGAACCCGAGGGTGGCGATCTTGAGGGCCCCGAACGCGGCGACAGCCCCGCCGATCGCACCGGGCAGCAGCGCTATTGCACCGGCGGCGGTGGCCGCGGCACCAGCTGCGACGGCGAGCGTGGGGGCCAGCGCACCGATGGCCAGCGCACCGCTACCCTTGCCCATCAAGCTCAGGCTGGTGTTGAGGGTGGCCATGCGTGAGACGGTGCGGTCAGATTCCTCGTTGGAACGCATCATGGCACGGGTTGCATCGCGCACCGCGGCGGCGTGCGCCCGCTGGGCCCGAGCCAGGGCTTCCGACTGCTGGATCTTCTGTCGGTCAGTCGCGGTCGATTTCTTCTGCAGCTCCGCATATTTCGCCATCTCGACATTGACCCGGCCCATCGAGTCGGCCACCTTGTCGGTGGCCTTCTCCATCCGGGCTGCCGATCGTTCGACTCGCGGGCCGGAGCGTTCGATGCCCGCGGAAAGGTTCTCCCCGAAGTTCTTACCGGCACGCTCGCCCGCGCTATCGAACTCATCGACAAGGGCCCTGGCGTCCTGGCGCACCCGCCGCTCGTTGAGCCGGGTGAAGACGTCCACATGGATCGCCAAGATCGCTACCTTCTATCGGCTCGATGGCTGACAAGTCACTCGGTGCCCTGTCGGTGGGGGTGCGCCAGACGCACCCCCACCGTGACACCCGTTGCGGCCGTTAGCAGTCCAGGACGCGGAAGGCTGCGTCGTTCACGCTGTCCGCGCCGCTGCGGAACCAGGCGTGCCAGCCGGCCTTGCCGTTGGGTCGCCCGTTGGGGCCGAACAGGTGGGGGATGTAGGACATGGTGGCGCCCAAACGATCCGCGATGACGTAGTTGCGGAAGTTTCCGAACACCAACATGTGGTTGGTCTGGCCGGCGGCGATGGTGCTCTTCATCGCTTCGGCGATGTAGTTGGGTCGGCCGAGCAGCTCGGACTTGCGGCCGTCGGCGAGCTGGCCCCACAGTGCGTTGCCGCCGCCCTGATCGAACTGGCGCAAGGCGTTGTAGGTCTTGCGGTGCGCCAGCCAGGAACCGTTGGCGGCATAGCGCTGCGGCAGCGCGCTATCGAGGTCGTACACATCCTTAGCGGACAGGGTGTCGGCCGTGATGGCCGGCCTCACCGAGGCGGTTCCGGCCAGCGCGGTGATGATGCCGGTCGGCTGGCCCACGCCTGTCCCGGTGACGTGCGCGATGGATTCCTTGGTGTCCTTGTCGTCGGCCAGCATTCGGGCGATGTCGTCGGCCAGCCCGGGGGCGTCCATCTGCAGCTCATGCGAAAGCGGCACGAACGCCTGGTACTTGTGCACCGGGATCGCGGGCTGTTCCAGCGTCGGGGAATCGTCGGAGACCTCTTCGCCTTCACCGTCCCACGAGCCGAACACCCCAGTGGAGGAGAGGCCATGCCAGACGTCGCCTGTGGCTTGGACCACGCGAGCGATCTCACGGACCTGATTCACCGAACCGTCGGCGGTCAGGATGACCGACGGGTCGAGCTGGAACGGCACGGCGAAGCCGCCATTGAGGTCGACCAGCGACATCGCGCGGGCCAGCATCTCCTGGTCTTCGGCACGCAGCGCTGCCATGTTGCCCTTGGCGCGGATGATCTTGATGAACGACCGCATGTACTGCGGGCTGGTGGTGGCCAGCACCAGCTGTGCTGTCGGACTGCCGAGGTCGGGGTCGTCGCGCTCGATGAACCGGGTTGCCGCTTCCCGGACCTTGTCGGTGGCCTGGGGCATGTCCTCGACAGCGTCGAGGGCACGTTCGTGCAGCTCCTTGCCGATCGATTCCTCGTCGCGGCCGAACACACCCATGCGCGTCAGGTGGCTGGTGTCCCAGGGGTCGCGGTGTCGGCGGCGTGCACCACCTGCTCGGCCACGCTGGTCACCGTCGTCTCGGGTGCTGTCCCCGCCGCCGGTGCTGCCGGGGAAGAAGCGCAGGTCGCTCGCAGCGTCGCGGATGGCGGCGAAGTTGCGATCGATGCCCTCCAGTTGACGGTTTCCAGCCTCGATGAGCTCGGTGAGTTCGTCGAAGCGTTCGGCCTCGGCGCCGGTGAGGTCGGCACCGCCGGCGCGGTCGAGCAGCGTGCGGGCTTCCTTGCGGGCGTCGGCGATCTGTCGTTCCAGAGCGTCGGGGCGGGTCTCGAGGCGGATGGTCATGGTGGAGTCAGTTCCTTTCCAGGGAGAGCAGTTTGAGGCGGCGTCGGGCCGTGGAGCTGGTGATGGTGCTGCCGGATTGGTGTGTGCGCAGCGTGGCGCTGGTGCTGCTGTAGGCCGGCCAGACGACCGGGCCGACTTCAGTCACGCGGACCTCTTTGAGGGTGCGTAGCAGGGGTGCGCGTTCGGGCTGTTCGCCGTAGAACAGGATCCGCTTGACGTCTTCGGGCTGGACGAGCTTGCCGCGGGTGTCGCGCCACTCCTCCCGGATCACGGAGAACCGGAAACTCATGCCGTCGACGGCACCGGAGGCGATGGCCTCGCGCAGCGATTCCCACAGCGTGGCCGCGGCCATCCGCGCTGCGACGTACAGGCCGCGTTCGTCTTCGTGAATGTCGGTGATCACCCCGCAGGGCAGTGAGCCGAACAGTGGGTGCCGGCCGTGGTCGAACTGGAATTTCGGGGCCACCTCGCGCAGCGACTTGCGGAACGCGCCGGGCGCGATCTGCTCGTCGAATCTGCCCTCTCCCCAGGAATCGATCCGGGTCGGGGTGTTGAACATGGCCCCAAAGCCCTGGAAGTTGCGGCCATCGTCGGCGTCGGTGTCGGCGGCCCCGTCGCGGACCGCGGTGAACGGCAGCGACCGACAAAGGTTGTCGCGCACCAAGGTTCTCATGCGCGCTCCAGGTCTAACAGGGCCAACCGGCGGCGGGCGGTATCAGCGGAGATCCGGCGTTCGGTAGTGCTCGCGGCTGGTTGCGAGCGGGCCGGCGACTGACCGGGGAGCCCCAGGCGCACATCGATCAGCTTGAACTCGCTGGCGCCGACGCGTTGGGTGCGGACCGTGACCGGCCAGTCGGTGGCCATGTCGAGGGCCGCGGAAAGCTCCTCGGGCACAGCGAACGTCGCATGCAGGCCTTCGTCAGTCTCCCGCAGCTGGGCGCCTTCACCGAGCACGACGGGACGGGCCTTGCCGAGGTCGGCCAGTAGCCGAACCTTGGCCGCCCGCTCAGCGATCGTGCGGGCAAAGCAACCGCGGGTGGCGGTGTCTCCGTAGGAGACGAGGAGACCGCTCACGGTGCGGCCTTCGCCGACTGTGAGAACAGCTGAATACGTGAGTGTTTCGCTCAAAGGATCACCAGACCGTGAACAGGCGGATACGCGCTGACGGGTGCATGGTGACCGGGAGCTGTCCAGGTGGGCCGTTTCTGCGGGGCCTGGCGTGCTGCGGATACCGAGCTGTCACAACGATAGCCGATCCTGCGGAGCATGTTCAATCACGCGCCGGCGGCGGTGTCGCCGCGACCGATGATTCGGGCCGTCCACTGCGCCAGGTGCGCTGTCGCGTGCGGCGTGGCCAGCTCGGGCAGGATCGCCGAATAGATGCCCACCACAGACGCCAGCAGTTCGAAGGGCCGGCCGACTTCGTTGGCCTCCAACAGGACGGCATTGAATGCGTCGGTGTCGGTGTCGCGGCGCGCCACGATAGCCGTGGCCGCGCGGCGGGCGTCACCGTTGTCGGGACGGCGGCGTGTCTCCTGCTCGATCAGCTGCCACACCGCCATGAGCGCGCCCGGGGTGCGCAGCTCGTCAGTGACGATGCGGTAGCAGTCGATGGTGGCCAGGAGCAGCTGCGCGGTGCGGCGCTCGCCGGCTGCCTGGTCGACGACGAACTGCATGCCGGCGGCCGAGCCGTTGGCCTCGTGGCCGATCAGCGCGGCGGCACGCTGGTAGTCGATGGTGTTCAGCGCTCGCGGGTCGTGCGGCATGCGGGGCTCCTTCGTGGGGGGGATTTGGTGCTGCTTAATCGCGCAGTAGGCCTGCGACGACGCCGCTGGGCTGCTGGCTGGCGGGTAGGGAGTTCAGCCACACGCGGCAGGCGTCGAGTGCGGGGCACCGACTGCACAGGCCCAGAGCTTGCGTCTGGCGCTGGCGGGCGACCTCGGTGTTCTCGTCGGGGTGTCGTTCGTCGAATAGGTGGGCGCGGCCACGGCATCGGGCTCCGGGCAGAGCTGGTGTCCGGGTGGCAGATATCAGTGCGGCGAGCACCGGGTCGTTCAGTTTCTCGACAGGCATCGTGCGCATCGGCTTCCGCGGTGTCGGATTCATGCGGCGCCGTTTCCTCCGTTCCCGGGCGGCTGCGGCTACGTCTGACCTACACAGGTCGCATCGGCAGTTCCAGGGCTGTTGATACCTGGAGTGCCCGTGCGGTGGTGGTTCTTTGGTGCGTGCCATCTTTCGGGTCTGCCCTCTTCTGCCTGCATGGGGGTTCGGGTTGAGGCGTTCTGTCTGCACATCGGCTCGGGTTGACCGGTGTCTACCTGCACTCCTGTTCTGGTTCAGTACCAGCTGTAACGCGGTACAGATGACGGTGGGATGGGAAGTGTCAGACGGTATTCCGCCATCTGTCGCCGCCGAGGGTTCGCTCTGGAGGTCTGTTCGAGCAGCTCCAGTCGCCGGCCAGCGGCCAGCGCGCCGTCCACCGCGCGGCTGCCGACTCGGCACAATCGGGCCAACGCCTGCGTTCCAGGTCTCGCGTTCGCACCCAGATCGTCCGTGCAGGCCCACAGCGCGATCAGGACGAGTTTTTGAGTCGCGGTCAGGTCACAGTGCCCGAGAACGCGTTCCAGCCACTCGTAGCGGTCCACAGAGACGATTCGACTCACGTCCGCTGTGGACCCTCGCTGGAGGTCAGGCGCCGCGCGCTGAGCTCATCGAGCGTGAGCACATCGAACACCCCTGGGCCGCCGACGACCCGGACATGGTGCCCGCCGCCGCTGGTGAACTGTTCGCGGTGAGGCTGATTCGTCTCGTGGGTGACGTCGGGGTGCCAGATGTGGGTGTGTCGAATGCCGTGGTCCTCGATGCGATCGACGACTGTCTGAACGGCGCGGCCGTCGGAGTATCGCTGCGCCGACGGTGGAAGGTGCGCGTCATCGGCGTGCGCTGCCAGCGACTCCCGGATCCTCCCTTGGACCAGCTCAAGCATCGTTTGCATATCCTCAGCGGCTGGCGGCATGTCGATCAGGCCGAGCCGATCGATCGCGTAGTCGAGGAGATCTGCACTGATGGCGGCCAGGTAGCGCAGGTCATCGAGCGGGGTTCGGTTCGTGCTCATGGTCAGGTCCCTTGATCGTCGTTGCGTGCGTGGCGGGGTTCGGCGAAGTCCACGGCGGGCACAGGCCCCTGATCGTCAATGGCGACCAGCGACGGCTGAATCCGGTGCAAGCACGGGATCCGGCGAACGTGAACCCCGCCGTAATCGTCGGTGCGGGTGCAGTACTCACCAGCAGCTGCCTTGCACTGCCCGCAGGGTTCACCGAGAGCGCCGGCGTAGGCACGCTCGCATATTTTGCGCGACGGTACCGGGCGTCGGCCCTGCCTAGCGCCGCGATTGGTCGTCATCCGACATCCTCGATGGACAGCGCCACGCTGGGGTCACGTGCCGGTTGCCGAGCCCAGCTCTCGTAGTTGTCGCTGCGAAGCCAGCGCCGAGACGCCACCCGGCAGTGCAGGTGCCCCCGCCCTTCGATGATCGGCCAGCCACAGAAGTCGCAGAGCCAGAACAGCGGCAGCTGGAGGTCGGATCGTGGGTGACGCTTCATGCCGACCTCGCAGCATTGTGGTGCTGGACGATCGGATCCACGGGGGTGCGACCGTCTGGGCCGAGAAGTTCCCCGTATTCGTTGCACAGCGTGCAGGCCGCGATCGCGGCCGATCTGGCGGCACCGGCCGCGGCCCTATCTCGCTGACAGGCTTCTCGGTGTGACTTGCAATCCGAGCACCATCCCTCGCCTCGGATCTTCTTGCATCGTTTGCAGGGAGGGGCTTGTTGGGGCCTCGGGCGCAGTCCGTATGCGGCTGGGTTGTCGAGCTCTGGTGACGGGCGCCGCGCGCGGTCTTCTTCTAATTCACTTCTTCTAACTACTTCCCCCGAACCCCCGTTCGGGGTTTCGGGACTCTGTGTTCGGGGTTTAGGAGCTTCTGTGTTCGGGGTTTCTGATGCCAAACCCCGAACTGGGGTTCGGGGTTTTTGGTCCACAAACCCCGAACCCGCGTTCGGGGTTTGTGGCACCATGAGTCGCCACCGATTTGTTTGCCCGCGACCACCCTTGCTCGCGTGAATACACACGATCAAGCCTCTTTTTGTGAGCGCTTTCAACGCGACCTGAACACCTTTTTGGGTCATCTCGCAGTTCTCGGCGATAGTCGGTATCGAAGGCCAAACCTCGGGCTTATCCGGCCCGGCGAACTCGCACAATTCCACCGCTACGCGGAACTGGCCGGGGGTCAGACCGATGTTCCGAAGGCTTCTCCGGAACTCTCGCGGGTTGAAAGCCGCGGCATCGTCGAGAGGTACCGACGTCTGTTCTCCGACACCCACGGCAGGCATTCCTCGGCTCATTGGCGCGGGATGCTCTTCTCTGCCCCGTCCAGGCTGAGGCCGCCGGAAACCGCGGCCGATTCGGCCTGTTTTAGCCGCTCCAGTTCAGCGGCTGCCTCGATGAGCGTTTCGGCCAACTTGACGGCGTCGGGTGTACTGATCTGTGTGCCGTCAAGCCCGTACACGGAAAGGTGCGGACCATCGACAGCGCCCGTCTCGTCTTGATATCCGTCGATATCAACGCTGCAATAGCCCAGTTCACGTGCGGCCCACTGGATCACTCGGTATCGGAGGCCGGATGCCTTATCGACGCTGTCCCAACTGAAAATGGCGCTGGCACCACGGGGCGGTTGGATACGGGCAGTCAGCTCGGCAATCACCGCGTTCTCGGTGATGTAGTCTCGCGCCTCCCCAATGAGCCACTCGCGTTGCGCGGCGTCCGCGCTGGTGTCGCCGGCCTGCTTCTCGAAGCACTCAAGCTCCAATACCTGCGTTTCGGTAAGCCGATCAGCGAGATCGCGCCAAGACACGGCGTCATTTTCGGGGTGTGTCATGATGGTCATGCCTTTCTGTTCTCACGGGTGGATTGGTCGCTACGGCCCTCGCCCGGTGCGTCAACACCGGGAACCGCGGGGGTCGTTCGCATGTCAGGGGTGCGGTCATCGTCAACCAGACCCAAATCGGCGTGATGCTCCTGAGGCCACATCAGGCGGCGCCCCGTGGCCCGTCGGTTCGAGTGACGGTGTTGGCTTCGAGGAAATCGCGGACATCTGACCAGCGGTACAGGACCCGCCTGCCGACCTTGCAGAATTTAGGCCCAGTACCTCGATAGCGCATCGTGGCAAGTCGCTGTTCTGTCGTTTTCAACGCGTCGGCAACCTCTTTCGGTAGGGCGGTGTCGATATCGGGCGGTCGCTTGGGAGCGGTCAAGACAAGCAATCCTCTCGTGATACGTGATTATCAGTGACGTGTGACGAGGATGCATCATTCGCTATCCGGAGTCAAGTCACGTGAAACTCAGATATCGTCCGTTATGTGGTGGAAGAAACGTTGACTCTTGCCGAAGTGATCGGTCGCAACTGCAAGGCGATTCGACAGGATTCCGGACTTACTCAGGATGAGCTGGCGCGATCCGCTCGCCGGCTCGGTCTGCGCTGGACGGCCTCGTCTGTCGGCGATTTTGAGGCCGCTAGATCATCGCCGGGTTTCGTAACTCTGCTCGTGTTGGCGATGGCCCTCCAGCATGCGACCGGTTCGGTGGTCACCATCTCTGACCTGGTTTTGCATCAAGGGGTCATAGAGCTCAATGACTCGCTGCGGATGACGGGGCTCGACCTAGCGGAGTTCCTTGAACGCGGCGTCATGAGCTTTGTTGACTCGGAAAGTGCTGCAAGGGAATCTGATTCGGGTAGCTCGGGTGTGGGGGAGGGGCGGTCTCAGGCGCTGGTCGAATTCGAATCTCGAATGGGTGTAACAATGCGGGATCTGACGGACTTGTTGCATCGAAGCGGAGTCGCCGAGCGGCGACTAGCTAAGCAGCTCGGCGTGGATCTTCAACAACTGTCTCTGGCGTCATTTAGGCTGTGGGGCAACACCTTTAGTGAAGAGCGCGACCAGCAGGCTGGTTCGGATGCTAATCAGCAGAAGAGGGGGCGCGTATCGCGCCGGCTTCGCGAAGAACTGCGTGGGGAGCTAGAAAATGGCAAGGGTTGAACCCTACGAAACCAAGTCAGGTCGGAGATGGCGGGTCAGGTATCGAACCCCCGACCGACGTCAGACGGATAGGCGCGGCTTCAAGACAAAGCGCGACGCGGAGGCCTTCGCGGCCGAGGTTGAGGTGTCCAAGCGGCGCGGCGAATACATCGCACCGACCCTCGGCCGCGTCACGATAGGGGAGCTGGGCCCGTCCTGGATGCAGCGGCAGCAAGGCCACATGAAGCCCAGCGGCTACCGCTCCTACGAGTCAGCGTGGCGCGTCCACGTCGAGCCGCGGTGGCGCCAGGCGCGGGTATCGGACATCCGCTACACCGACGTGCAGGCGTGGGTCACCGAGCTGACCGAGAAGCTGAGCCCGTCGATGGTGGCCACCGTCTACTCGGTGCTCGCGCGGATCCTCGACGACGCGGTCCGCGATCGCATTCTGGCCGCCAACCCGGCCCGCGGTGTGAAGCTCCCAGCACGCGGCAAGCGCCGAAACCTGTACCTGAACGTCGAGCAGCTGCACCGGCTAGCGACGGAGTCCGGCCGCTACGGATCACTGATCCTCCTCTTGGGTACCGCTGGCCTCCGATGGGGTGAGGCCGCTGCGCTCACCGTGGGTGATATCGACTTCCTGCGCCGGCGGATCGTGCTGCACCAGAACGCTGTCGCGGTCGGCGGCAAGACACATGTGGGCACGCTGAAGTCCGGGCATCACCGCACGGTGGCGCTGTC